>CAYRKK010000130.1:0-1504 GCA_964424875.1 Candidatus Woesearchaeota archaeon | reverse complement strand
ATCAATTAAAACAACATCAATTTTATGATTTTTTGCATATTTTATTGCATCAAAACCAACTGCTGCAGGGTCTGCATTATAATCATGTTTTATTAAAGGAACATTGAGATTTTTTGCATGTTCTGCAATTTGTTCAATTGAAGCTGCTCTAAAAGTATCTCCTGCTGCTAAAACAATTGATAGTCCTGCTTGTTTTATAAAATAAGCAATTTTTGCTATGCTTGTTGTTTTTCCTGTCCCATTAATTCCAAAAAATAAAATTACAAATGGTTTTTCTTGTTTTAGTTTAATTGCATCTAAGGGATTATCTGGTTCTATTAAAATTTCATTTAAGGTGTTTTTTAATTCTTTACTGATTTCAGTTTCTAAGTCTTGTTGTTTTATTTCTTTTCCTATTAATTTTTCTGCAAGTTTTGAACGAATGTCTTCGACAACTTCTAATGCTGTATTGTTTTCTAATAAAAGAAGTTCTAAATCATCAAAGATTTCATTAAAACCTTCTTCTGATATTTTATAAAAAAAAGTGGATTTAAATTTTGAAAAAAATGATTTTTCAGGTTTTTTTGATTCTAAGAGTTGTTCTTCTTTTATTTCTTCTATTTCTTGTTCTTTAATTTGTTTTATTTTTTCACTAGTTTCTTGAGCAGATTTTTTTTCTTCAAGAACTTTTATAACTTCTTTAGGTGATTTTTCACTTAAGATTTCAATTGGGTCTTTTTTTAATATTTCTTCAACTTCTTTGTTTTCTTTTTCTTGTTTTTTTGCTTTTTTTATATCTTTTTTTCTTGTTTCTGCTTCTTGTTGTATTTTTTCCAAATCTGGTTCAAATTTTCTTTTTGCTACATTAAATTTTAATGGGGGTTCTTCAAAAGGTTGTGTTTTTGCTTTTTCAATTATTTTTTCTACTTTTTTGATTTGTTTTTCTTCTGGAGATTCTGGGGGTTTTTCTTTTGTTTTAATCGGATCTGATGTTTCTTCTATTGTTTCTTTGGATTTTGAAAACCATCCCTTAAGTTTATCTTTAAGTTTGTTGAACATAAATTTGAAAAGAAATAAGTATTTATAAGGTTATAGAATAATCTTTTATATCTTATTATTTAGTAATTATAATTATTTAATGTTTATAAAAAAAGTAAGAGATAATAACTGATAAGGCTCCGATTAGTGCAACAATGTTTGAAATAATTATTGGGAAATCTTTAATTGATAATCCATATAATAACCAAACTGTAACTCCTATTCCAAAAATAAGATAAGTTATTAAAGAAACATCATTAGAACTTTTTTGTTTTATAATTTTTGCAGTTTGAGTAAAATAGCCTATACTCATAGCCATACCAAATATTGTTGCTAATATTCCTAAAAATGCCATGTAACTAATTGTCATTATTATTTATAAAAGTATTGCAATTAAAATAGTTTGTATTAATCTAAGTTTATTGAGAAATGTTTTAGGTGATTGATGCAAAAACGGACCAATAAAGCTTATAATTAAGCGAAACTA
>CAYRKK010000129.1:0-1533 GCA_964424875.1 Candidatus Woesearchaeota archaeon | reverse complement strand
AAAAACTCTCCTGGTTCTTTCAGGATCAGTAAACTCTTCTGCTTTTGGCTGATGTTCAATCAAAACATTTCTTGCTAAATTTAACAACTCCTGCATACCTTCTTCTAAAGAATATTCAGGAGGCATTAAATGATAAATATATTTAGCATCTTGCTTTCTTTTTAAAATTGTAACAGTAGATTCATCAAAATCATCTCCAATAACATACTGGTCAATTATTTCTGCATCTTCTGGCAAACTACTCACCAATCTTGTAAATGTAAAATTAGGTATAATATCAGGTCTAAAAAAATGATAATAAATCTCCCTGCTATAATTATAATCATTAAGATATTTTCCAGCTTTCCTAATTAATTCTGTATTTTTTAACAACCCATAAAACTTTTCTAATATTTTAACATAATTCATTTGGTCAAGTTTTAAACTATCGGAAACTTTTTCTAAATTTATTCTTTCAGCTTCAATAAATCTTTCTAATTCCATAAAGCAAGCAATAGAGTCTCTTTTTAAAATCATTAAAAGATAACTAACATCATTATGTCTCTGACCTAAACTTTTTGTATTTAAAATTGATAATTTTGATGGGGAAAGAATTTTTTCTTGCTTACTTAAATAAACAAATAAATTAGCAATCTCCTGTAACATAAATGTTTCCTGACTATCATAACTATAATTTCTCTGCTGAACTAAAACAATTCTTGAAATTCCCGGACTTTCAATTAATAAATCAATTATCCTTGACATCACATCAACATCTTCAGCAATATTTGGAACAAAATTTGCACCCAAATAATTAACATAAAGAACTTTACTTCCAGCTTCCCTTATAACTTCATATGCATACAATGCAGTTCCTGGTTTAAATAACATTTTCTCTCCTTTTTACAATTTTCACCTTTCTTATAAAATAAAGAAATTCACCCCATTATTAAAATTTATGTATATTTAGAATCTAGTATTCTCACTTATTTCGATAATAATCAATCATAAATTTTGGAATCACTTTCTCCCCAACCATTCTTTTTGTTTTATCCTCAATAGTTTCAAAAAACCTTGCGTCTTTGAGGTGTTTTGCCATTTCCATCAATGAATCCTTGATAGTTTCTTTTGTTGACAAACTAAAAACCTCTCCAATTTGGACTAAATCAACAAACTCCTTAATATCAACATCTTTTTCAAAAATTACTGAGTTTATCTTATTATGAGTCAAAAATAAAGCTGTTGTTTTATGGCTTCCATCAAGCATAAGATATTTTATTCTTTTATTTTTCTTAATATATTTCTTTATCCTTTTGTTATATTCTTGAACCTTCTTAGATTTTCCACCCAATAAAGGCAATCCAACAAAAAGAGGAATTACAGGTGTTGGAGGAAGAATCTTATGATATCCTTTTTTACAGATTTTAAAATAAATCTTTAATATATGTTCATTGTGGACTGGAAAATCTCTTGTTGTAATAATCTCGTTTGGTTTTAAATTTTGGTGATTGATGCAAAAACGGACCAATAAAGCTTATAATTAAGCGAAACTAC
>CAYRKK010000128.1:0-1559 GCA_964424875.1 Candidatus Woesearchaeota archaeon | reverse complement strand
CAGATTGGTAGGTTGGATTAGTTATGGTCATGAACGAAGTGAATTAACTTGTATTACAATATGTATAACAAACATTTATATACTATTTATGATATTTTAATATATGATAACAAGAAAGAAAGGTGATAGGAGTAAGATTTTACTTAATGAAGTTGATGTAATGATTTTAGAGGTTCTTAGTAAAAATAAAGATAAGTTTAGTGTTTTAACTTTAAAGAAAAAATTAAAGATGAGTAATCTAAGTGGTAGGAAGCACATTAATAGATTAGTTGATTCAAAGTTTATCACAAAAGTTAGAGTAGAAGGTCAATACAAATATGTTCTTAATATCACACCAATAGGAAAAGAAGTTTTGAAGATTTTTAGTAAGGTTATGTAAAAATAATAATATTAATTTATTCATAAGATTTTAGTTAAATCTCCATCTAAAACCTCTGGTTGCATAGCTTCCATCTCATCCCTATATTGCATATCCGGGATTGGATTATGCATAAAAATTCTTTTATCTAAAACATGAGCAAAAGCCATCTCTATTAAGGTATTTCCTCCGACATAATTTTCAATTCCATTTTTCGAATGATTATAAATTAAAACCGCATCGTGTTGTTTAATTACTTCAAAATAACCTCTAATTAAATCATGTTCCACTTTATTGTGTGCTGATTCTACATGCATATTATCTCTCGACTCTAAAGTTGCATAATGTTCTGTAAAATCTAGCAAAGTAGCCTCATGTCCTAAATCTCTTAATCTTTTTCCTACTTCAACCATCTCTGGCGAGAAAGTCATACTTCCACAAATTGCAATTTTCATAAAAATAAAGATATTACTTAATTTAAAAGTATTACTATAATTAACAATTATAAAGAGAATCCAATTTCGTGTAACATCTCTACAATTTCCTCTAATGGTATTCCTCTTATTAGGTTATTATAACTTCCTTCAATTCTTTTAACAAATGATGAACTATAATTTCCTAATGGGTCATAACCTAAAGCATAAGTTTGAAAGTTAGGGTCCTCATCAAGATATTTATTTATCTCTTTATCCTCTAATTTCCTCATATGAACATCAGTTTTTACTGCTCTTGAGAGTGTTTTTCCACTTCCTAATTCAATCATAAAAATACCTGTGTAAAATTGGTGATTATTCCCCGATAGTACCTTTAGTCTATCGTAAGCTTCTTCTCTAGACTTTGGTTTCTCTAAAACTTTCCCATCAAAATATCCTACAGAATCAAATCCAATGATAATACCTTCATTATGTTTACCTCTTACAGCTTCGGCTTTTAATCTTGATAATTCTCTCACCAATTCTTCTGGACTTTCAGGCCGTCCATCAAAATATTCTTCTACATTACTGCCTTCAGCTTTAAAATCTAAATTAAGTGATTTAAATGCTTCTTGCCTATAAGGTGAAGTTGTAGCTAATATTATTTCCATTTTAAACTAATAGAATATAAATTTTTAAAGATTTGTATACTAAAATTTATTATACATTTATTTGAACTTCCTCCATCATTTTAACATCCTTCAACATTTTTAATAATTCAATCTTTG
>CAYRKK010000127.1:0-1561 GCA_964424875.1 Candidatus Woesearchaeota archaeon | reverse complement strand
CAGTAGGAGTTTTTATAACTCGTCCTGCATTTTCAGAAATAGTTAAATTGATTTTAAAGGAATAAACTATGGATCTTTTACTATAAATAAATCTTAAAAAAAACTTCTTTTTACAATATTCCTTTCTTTTCCTTTAATAAAACTTAAAACATTTTCAACGGTTTCATTTAAAACTTTTTCTTCTGCTTCCCTAGTATTGGCTGCATTATGAAAAGTTATAATTACATTTTTTCTTCCTAAGAACATATTATCATCTCCTTCCCAAACATCTAATCCAGCACCCTTTATTTTTTCTTTTTCTAAACCCTTAATCAAAGCTAGACTATCGACAACCTCTCCTCGAGAGCAATTAATAAAAATCACTCCTGATTTCATTATTTCTATTTTTTCATCATTAATTAAATGATAAGTTTTTTTATTTAGAGGAGTATGTAAACTTATAACATCACTATCTTTTAATAATTTGTCTAATTCAACATATTCAAAACCTAATTTTTCAGAAGCTCCCACATCTTTAAAAATATCATAACAAATTGGTTTCATTCCAAATGCTTTGCCTATTTCAATTACTCTTAAACCAATTCTCCCCCCTCCAATAACCCCTAAAACTTTTCCATGTAATTCCGAAGTTTTAATATTTTTTCCAATAAATATTTTTTTTAATAAACTTAAAATTAAGGCAAAAACATGTTCTGCAACAGAATTTTCACAATAACAAGGGACATTGCAAACAACTATTCCTCTTTTTTTGCATTCTTCTAAATCAATATGGTCAAAACCACTTGACATTGTAGTAATCATTTTCAATTTAAACATCTTATCTAAAAAATCTTTATTAATTCTAGTAAATTTAGCTCTGCAAATAAGAATTTCTGCTTTTTCTAAATCTTCAACAAACTCTCTTTTAATTTTCTCTCTCAAAAATTCTTCCCATTCTTTTTTAATGTCTAAAAAATAAATCTTCATCATTAAAAAATAAATGTAACCTTTTTAAATAATCTTCTATTCTAAAATATATGTTACCCAAATATCATTTAATCTTTGGATTAATATTTACTTTAATCATCTATCTTATCTTCCAAATAACCCCCTTTCAAGTGATAATTTTATTTACCGCATCATATTTAATAGATTTTGACCATTATCTTTTCTATTTTTTAAAAACAAATAATATATCTTTAAAAAATGCAAAAAATTATTTTTTAAAATTAAAGAAAAATTTCTTATCCTTGAGCCCAAAAAAAAGAAAAGATTATAAAAGGCCTATCTTGGTTTTTCATGGAATTGAATTTTGGATTTTTTTAATTTTTTTATCCTATCTTAATAAAATATTCTTATTTGTTTTAATAGGAGTAATGTTTCATATGTTTTTTGATTTTATAGAAATAATTTATATAAGAGAACCCCTTGCCATTAAATTATCTTGTATTTATGTATATCTAACTAATAAAAACAAAAAAGTTTTTATTTAAATCATTTTTCAATAAAACGATTCGCATACTCTTCTAAAACAACCATCATAAACTTTTCTGATGCTTGAAGAATCTCACAATCTTTATAA
>CAYRKK010000126.1:0-1580 GCA_964424875.1 Candidatus Woesearchaeota archaeon | reverse complement strand
TTACACTATTGCAGTAATTGATATAAAACCATTAAGAGCAAAAGATATAATAGAATTAAAAAGAGCTATTTCAAAAATCAAAAAAACAGCCGACGCCTTAGAAGGCAGTATAGCAGGTTTTGGAGAAAACATAATCTTAGTCACACCTCAATTCGCAGATATTCACAAGCCTGTTCAAACAAAACCAGTTTCTAAGGAAGAAAGTGTTAGGGAGTGAATTTAGAAAAGTTAATAAACTTTAGTTAATTTCTAATAAAATGAACATACTACCAATCCTAGCAACAATTTTTGGGTTAGTCAATGGTTTTTCTCCAATCCCGCAGGCTATTAAGATTTTTAAGAGAAAAAGTGCTAAAGACATTTCTATAATATCTTATTCTTTAGCTTTCCTAGGAGTGTTTATATGGCTCCTTTATGGAATCCAGCTAAACAACTTACCCATTATAATGGCAAACTTTGCAGGAACCATAACTTTATCTATTATTATAATTGGATGGTTCTTTTATGGAAGATAAATCGGGATATCTTACAAAACCCTTATATATAATAGCCATATTCTTAATCACAACGACATCAACAAATGAACCTCTTTACTATCCACATCTAATTCCTCAAAACCTTCTTTAACAAGAATTCTATGAAATCTTGGTTGAGGATCACAACAATAAACATAACTTATCCCATTATCTTTAACATCTGTTAAAATATTTCTTAAAACAAAAGTTCCAATTCCTCTTCTCAATAAATCAGGTTTTATAGGTTTATCCCCATGAGGATTAAATCTCTGTATTTCAGCAATTACTTCCTCTTCATTATCAACAATTTCTACTAAAGGTTCTGTTACTGATTCATATTCTTGAAATTCTTTTAATAATTTTAACCTAACTTCAACAAAACCTTGGTTTCTTGCCTTCCTATTATATATAGTATAATCCCAGCCCCTAAATTTACTTGGTTCTCTGTCTATCTCAATACTCTCTTGATACTTCCCATTTGCTCCAAATAAATCAATATTCATTGATTTATTATTTTAATTAAGTTTAAAAAGTTTATTAAATCCTAATATTCTATAATTACCATGAAACAACCAAAAACCCTATTCATTCCTGCAATCCAGAAAAACCTAAACATAACTCTCTCAAAATCAGAACTAAAAAAACTTCCTAAAAAAATTCTCCTATTATATAGTATACAATACAAAACTTTAGCACAATCAATAAAAGCCCAATTACAAAAATCCAAAATCAAAATCCAGAAATTCCAGCAAGTTTTAGGATGTTCTAAAATAAACAATCCTAATAAACTTCCTATTCTCCTAATAAGCACAGGAAGATTTCATGCACAAAATCTTTATCTTCAAGCCCCTATTGTATATGTATTAGAAAATAATAAAATAATCCAAATTCCTCAATCAGAGATTAATAAACTAAAAACCAAAAGAAAAACAGCTCTTCTTAAGTTTCTTTCAGCAGATAAACTAGGAATCTTAGTTTCAACAAAACCAGGCCAGGAAAACCTAAAAAATGCACTAAAAATAAAGCAAAAAATTGAGAAAAAACCAAACAATCAAAAAAAGGTTT
>CAYRKK010000125.1:0-1582 GCA_964424875.1 Candidatus Woesearchaeota archaeon | reverse complement strand
CAACCAAAACCCCCTTTTCAAAAACTCACCGTCACTACTTTTTAATAATCAATTTACCGACGATAAATTTATAAATAAAAGACACCTCTATATATCATGGAAATAAACAGAAATAGATTACACAAAACGAATTTCTTTAATTGGTGTAGTTGCACATCCCCTGTTTATTTACTCATTAAATTTCCAGTGATTAAATACTCGATTTAAACCTTCTAACTTTTTTTAGGTTTGAATCAGGATTTCTACAATGTTAATACAAAAAAACTACTCTGCTGCTGAAACACAATATCTGTGCAATGTTTGTAGTGAGGCAGTTACAAATCCTATTTGCCCATTTTGTTTAGCAACTGAAATAAATGCATGGCTTACATTATATCCTAATCTAAAACAAGAACTACTTCCTAGAATTAATAAATATCTTCAAGAAATTAACAATAAAATAATAAATTATGGAACCCAATGTATCAAATGCAAAAACAAAAGAGCATATGTTTGTCCTTATTGTTTTACAGAATATATATTTAATGAACTAAGAAAAATAAACGCAGACAAAAGAATTTTAAAAGAATTTTTTGAATTTTTTAATTATGACTTTCATCATACTGGCTATACTAAAGAATTTGAACAAATGGGAGTAATTTAAAACAAAGGTAATTTAAAATGAAACAAAAAACAAACTATTGGCTGGATGAAGAGTCAAACGATGACCTTGATTTAGATGAAATAGAAACAATAATTGAATAAAATGATAGGTATATGTCCACACTGTAAAATAAACTTAGCACAACCTCCATTTAATGGAAGAACAACAAATGAAGTTATGCTTACAATAGATTATAGAAAAATCATTGAAAATAATCTAAAACTAAAAAATTTTAAGAATTTAGGTTATTGTGAATTATGCAAAGCAACAAAAAAAGACCATGAAGAACAAAAACAATAACTAAACGTTCGATATTAAAAGGAGTGCGAATTTTACTTCTGTTTTTGAAAAGAAGATGAAATAATCTTTAAGGGTGGGAGTATAAAATTTTATTTAGAATTCTTAGTTCTTAAATAATCAACAAATCTAAAGATAAGATAAACTATATCTATTCCTAATATTATCACAAAGATTATGGTGGGGATTAGAGAAGGATTTACCTCCATACAATATTTTGTTGGATAAAGATAAGGATAATCCATTCCACACTGAAAGATTATATAGAAAAACAACATCACAAATCCTAATAAATTCCCTATGAGGAATAATGTTGTTCTAACAATTTTTGATTTTAAATTATGTGAATTTTTTAATAAGAAGAAAAATACTATTGGTGTAAAAATCAAGGCAAACCAAAAAATCAATATATCAAATTCATAGCTTATTAATTGATTTATATTAAGATTTAGAGTAGATTCAAGGAATCTGTAAATAAAATAAAGAAAACGATTAATAGATATCCCTACAACCAATCCTAACATAAAACTTGTCAATTTTTTCATGATTATATAATGTAAAATATACTTTAAAAAATTATCTGTATTTTCAGTATCTCCGCATACAGCTCTTTCAGAGCTGTATGATAAATCTTAATCACCT
>CAYRKK010000124.1:0-1588 GCA_964424875.1 Candidatus Woesearchaeota archaeon | reverse complement strand
TTCAAGATCATTTAAATCAAAACAATAAACCTTTTTTCCTTCAAATTCTTTGATTTTCTTTTTAAAAGATTTTGCAAATATTACATATGTTTCTTTTTTTCTCTTAAAATCTACTTTTTCAGCTTTTTCAATTAATTTAAATATAATTTTTTCAGCATTGATATTTTTTTTCCACTTACATTCTGAAAATATAATTTCAGGATTATTTTTATTTTCTTTATTTATTGCAACAATATCAATTTCAATATCTTTATACCACCATCGTCCTATTTTTGTAAAATTAAATAATTTTGATTTAACTAAAAATTCCTTACAAACATCCTCAAAAATAGGCCCTAAATATTCAGAATAATTATTTTTTATTATACTTATTTTAAAAATTTCTGATTCAATACTGCTTAAATTAGGATAAACAAATTTAAACCAAAATTTTATAAAATTATCTTTTAAATAATATCTTCCTTTTCTTGATTTTAAGTTCTCAGTTATAGATACTTCTCTTTTTATTAAATCAACTTCAATAAGATTCTTAAGATAAGGACTTAAATCTGTTCTCTGAAGTTTGATAAAATCCTTAATTTCATTCATTTTATTTTTTCCATTTGCTATTGCTTCTAAAATTAACTTATATGTGCTAGGATCATCAAATTCATATCTCATTAAAAAATCAATTTCATCTCTTAAAAAGCTCTTTTCCTCTATTAATTCTTTTGAAATCCAATCCCAAAAATTACCTTCCCTCCTAATAAGATAATAAGGAATTCCATCAGCAAATCCATATATTTCTAATAATTCTTTAAAATCTGATTTTGGAAAAAATTTCTTAAGATCAATAAATGAAACTGGTTTTAATTTAATAGATTCAGTTCTTCTACCATACAAAGGACTCTGATAACTCAAAACTTTTGAACTAATTATAGAAACAGAGGACCCTAAAATCACTAGTTTTAAATTAGAATCTTTTAATTTTGTATCTATTAAAGATTGAAAAATATTTAAAATATTCTTATCTTCTTTTATTAAGTTCTGAAATTCATCAATAACTATAATCTCTATTTTATCTTTTAAATAATCAATTAATACTTCAAAGTCCATTTTAAGATTAGATACAAAAGGGTCGTATTTCAATAACACTTCATAAAATCTTTCTAAATTTTTTTCAGAAGTAGCCAAATAATAAATTCTTTTTTTATTTTTTGTAGCATTTAAAATTAGTTCAGTTTTACCAACTCTTCTTCTCCCATATAATATCAAAAATTCAAATTTATTGCTTTTTAAAAATTTCTCTAAATGTTCAATTTCTTTTACTCTATTTTTAAATTCCATTTTGTATAATTAAGATTAGTATAATTAGGATTATACAGTTTTTAAAGTTTTCTATTGATAACAATTTTAGAAAAAAAGAATATTTGAAGGATAATTAATACAACTCTTTTTTTCATAAGAATGATAAGATTAAAGAGTTTTTAAAATTGTTGATGGATCATCCCTTCAAGATCATTTAAATCAAAACAATAAACCTTTTTTTCTTACATCAAGTTAATTCACTTCGTTCATGACCATAACTAATCCAACCTACCAATCTGTT
>CAYRKK010000123.1:0-1705 GCA_964424875.1 Candidatus Woesearchaeota archaeon | reverse complement strand
TCATCAATTAGTTTTTTAATCTCCTTCTCAGTTAGTTTACTCCAATCCTTATTCTTAAACCATTTATTGAGTGTCTTTATTCTTGTTAGATAGTGTGTGAGTGTCTTGTATGACCTTTCATCAACTTCTGTTAAACCTTCTTTTCTCTTTAACTTATATTCCTCAAATTCTAAGAACTTTTTGATAGTTTCTCTATTATTAGAATTAAATTCTTCGTCGTTTAACAACTTATTTTTATTGATATTGTATCTATCTTTAAACATGTATAGATATAATACCTTTAGTATATAAATTTTGCTATTTCTTATTAGAAGTAATATGATAAATTATGTGTAAACTAATTGACCATAAAAGTTACTTTTTTTAATAGTTGTTTTATGATATGTTTTGTTATACGAGTTGTTTACCCATTTATTAAACAAGAATAGATATAATACTATTTAAAGATAACTTTTTAAGGGTGGATTTTACCTATTTTATATGTCAAATGTAGAATATTCAACAGAAAATGCAAATTACAGACAGATTTATGCAGTTCATACTATGCCTGTAAGAAATGATGTTTTTGGCGGTGATAAATTTGATTCTATTGATGCGGTTGTTCTTGAGATGGCCCATGATGAAAAAATGTGGGAATTACTTTGGAAGTCAGAGCATAAAAAACATTATGAAGAAGTATTTAATGCTGTTCAGAGAACAAATAAACCAACTTATGTAGTAGATGTCTTAACTACTCCAAATGGTAGAGGATTTGAAAATTTTGCTAGTTTTTTACCTGATTTTCTTGGTTTATATTTAGCTTTTGATGGTGTTGTTAAATCTAAAAAACAAATCAAAGATAAAAAACAAATGTCAAGAAGAAATTTCTTAAAATTTTGGGGTGCACAAACTACAAAAGTTATTGGTGGAGCCTATTTAGGCAGTGATTTATTATGTAGGCAATATCCAACTCAGACCGGAGATAATCCTGAGTTTCTTGCAAGATTAAATTCTTCAAGAATGCATCTTATTCCAACACCTCAATTTCAATTAAGAAACTCTGTATCTGCACGAAAGATTGAAGAATTTGTAGTTCCAGAATTACAAGAGCAATTAGGAAGAAAACCTAATGTAGCATTAGTTTATGGTGCAGGACATAGTGGTTTAAAGGAAGATTTACAACATCCTAGATTAAGAAATTTTTATATTGGATTATATGGCCTAATGAATTTTCCCGGAATTGATACAACACATTTAGATGTTGTCACAAATGTAGCAATAAACCCGGAAGGAAATTTCTCTTTAGAACATAGAAATACCAATTTATTCTAATTAAAACAATTTATAAATTGTAGATTCTTCAATAAATAATGGTTGAAGATATAGAAAAAATAAAAGAGAGAAATAAAAAGGTTGAAACAGACAAAGCTTGGGAAACAAGTAAAACAAGAAAAATAATTATTGCTTTAATGACTTATGCGATAATAGTAATTTTTCTTTGGTCAATTAATGCACCTAAACCTTGGTTAAATGCAATTGTTCCAACAGTAGGTTTTATACTTTCAACATTAACATTACCTTTCTTTAAAAGATGGTGGATAAGAAATCTGTATAAAATATAAAGAGTTATGGCCCCTCACAGAATCGAACTTCCGCCTTCTCGGTCTAAACTAATTTATAGTATATAACCTATAGAATTCTAAAAAGGGCTAATCATTTAAAGACT
>CAYRKK010000122.1:0-1710 GCA_964424875.1 Candidatus Woesearchaeota archaeon | reverse complement strand
CCATTTTCTTCCTCTTATTAGAGGAAAAGGGTTTATAAACCTTTCGTTTTCTCTTAATTTCAAAGTGGTAACATAACTAAAGAATTTCATAACCTAAAAGTAACACAAAAAAACAAATTCTTTTTATCCCAAAAACCTCTCAATTTCTACCCTTGACATGATTTAAAAGTTAGTGATTACAACTGCTAACTTTTAAAAAAAGTTTGTGATTATAACCACAAACTTTTTAAAGGTGTTTTTTGTTATAAAAACATGGATATAGAATCTTTAAAAACAATTATAGAAAGTCAAAGAGAAGAATTAGATGAAAAATTAAAAAATGAAAAAATAATAGCAAGAGAAGGATTAGACCAGGTTATGAAATTTTTAAAATATCCAAATATTCTTGCTATTTTAGGAGTTAGAAGATGTGGAAAATCAATATTCTCAATACTCTTATCTAAAAAACTAAAAAAAGAAATTGGTTATATTAATTTTGTAGATGATAGACTTTTAAATCTTAAAACACAAGATTTAGAAAAAGTTTTACAATCATTTTACGAACTTTATGGAGATGTAGAACTAATAATTCTTGATGAAATACAAAATGTTTTTGGATGGGAACTTTTTGTTAATAGATTAAGATTATCAAAAAAAGTCATAATAACAGGCAGTAATTCAAAATTATTAAGTGGAGAACTAGCAACTCACTTAACAGGAAGACATATTTACTTTACATTACATCCTTTTTCTTTTAAAGAAATAATAAATTTTAAACCAAATATTTATTCTACCAAAGATAGGATTAAACTAAAAAAAAGTTTCTTTAATTATATTAATGGAAGTAGTTTTCCCGAATATACAAGATTTGGCAAGGATATAATTAGAAATATTTTTGATGATATAATAATTAAAGATTGTTTAAGAAGATACAATATAAGAGAAGAAAAAAGTTTTAGAGAGTTAGCAACATATCTTCTTTCAAATTTTTCATGTGAGTTTATGTATTCAAAATTATCAAAAATAACAAAATTAAAAGATTTTCATACTATAAAAAATTATGTCAATTATTTAAAAGAAGCATATTTAATAATAGTTTTAGAAAGATATTCTCATAAACTTAAACAACAAATTATTGCTCCAAAAAAGATTTATAATATTGACCAAGGATTTTGTAATTTTCTTAGTTTTAAAATATCTAAAGACAAAGGAAAATTATTAGAGAATATTATTGCAATAGAACTAATGAGAAGAAAATCTTCTAATCTTGATTTTGAAATTTATTATTGGAAAAATCATCAACAAAAAGAAGTAGATTTTGTAATAAAAAGAAAATCAAAAATAGAACAATTAATACAAGTTTGCTGGAGTTTTGAGGATTCAGATACTAAAAAAAGAGAATTTGATTCTCTTATAAAAGCTTCAGAGGAATTAAAATGTAAAAATCTCTTAATGATAACCAATGAAAAAGAAGATTTAAAAATTATAAATAATAAAAAAATAAAAATAATTCCTGCTTGGAAGTGGCTTTTGGAAAATTCTTTAGTTGTTAAATAAAAATTAATTATTATTTCTTCTTAATCTCAAAAAACCTCATAATTTCCATTCTCGATATAATTTTTGTAAATCAACCAAACTTATGAATATGTATAAGTTTAGTTAATTATTAAAATATCTTTTCAAAACCCATAATCTTCAAAATCATATTTATACTTATGTTTATCTTCTTTA
>CAYRKK010000121.1:0-1796 GCA_964424875.1 Candidatus Woesearchaeota archaeon | reverse complement strand
GATTATGTAAGAGTAGAACCCAAGTTATTTGGACTTAAAACTAGCGATGCTGTTGCAAAACAACTTCAGGAGATTTATGCAAATTATCATGATAAGGAAATTGGAGAAGTCATTGGAATAATCTCAGTACTAGAAGTCGGAGATGGTATAATAATTCCAGGAGATGGTGCAGCTTATTATAATTCAAAATTCAAACTACTTGTTTGGAAGCCGGAAAATCAAGAATTAGTCTATGGAATAATTGATGAGATAACAAATTTTGGAGCTTTTGTAAATCTTGGAGTTATGAAAGGAATAATTCATATAAGTCAAACAATGGATGACTATGTAACTTTCTCAACCACAAACACTTTATTAGGAAAAGATTCAAAAAAAGTTCTTAAAAAAAGAGATGCATGTTTAACTAGAATTGTTGCTTTATCTCATAAAGGAGACCAACCAAAAATAGGTTTAACAATGAGACAACCAGGATTAGGTAAAATAGAATGGATTGAAGAAGAAAAAAAGAAAGCTAAAGCGACTGCAAAAAAATCTGGAGAAATAGAAAAAAAACCTGCTAAAGAAAAAAATAAAAAAGAAACTAAGGGAGAAAAGAAATAAAATGCCAAAAGAAAAAGCTTGTAAAATTTGTAAAAGAATATATGAAGAAGATGAATGTCCTAATTGTGCAAAAAAAGAAATAACAAATACATTTAAAGGAAAAGTTGAAATTATTAATCCTGAGAAATCAGAAGTTGCAAACCAATTAAAAATAAACAGAAAAGGACTTTATGCGATTAGACTTTAATTCTTAAAATGGAAATTAAAAAAAACACTAGAAATGAATTATTAAAAAGACAAGAACTAATCCTTGAACTTAAAGATGAAAAAAATCCAGGTTTTGAAAAAACAAAAAAACAAATCACAGAAAAATTCTCAAAACCAGAAGAAAACATTGATGTGAGAAAAGTTCAAGGAGGTTTTGGGAAAAAAACATTTATAATTAAAGCTAATATTTATGATTCCAAACAAGATTTAGAAAATATAAAAAAATTAGAAATAACTAAAAAACAAAGAAAAGAACAAGCTGAAGCAATGAAAAAAGCTCAAGAAGAAAAAGCAAAAGAACAAACTGAAGAAGTGAAACATGAAACAGAAACAAAAGAAACTCAAGAAAACAAGTCTGAAAAAGAACAACTATCAACAGAGAAAACAAACACAATGCCAGTTGAAGAAAGACCTGAACAAACTCAAGAACAACCAGAACAAAAACCCACTGAACCACCTGTTGAAGAAAGACCTGAAGAAGAATCAAAAGCAGTTCAAGAAGAAAAACAAGCAGAACAAGAAAATAAAAAAAACTAATTATTAAAAATAAATCAATAAATATGAAGGTTAAATTTCCAGAACCAATAGGACCAGAAGTTCTATATGAACGTTCTTTAGAATTTCAAAATCTTTCTATAAATGAATTAGAAGATTTGTTAGGAGGTTTAGAAACAGCTCTTGGCATTGTTTGTAATAAATTAAATAAAAATGAATTTTCAATTATTGGATATGAATTTATTTTTTATAGGGGAAGATTAGAAGACAATGATTTTGTTGGAAATGATTTTATGAGTGGAGGAATGAATTTGTCTGCAAATCCTGAAAGAATAACTGACCGTATTTCAGGTTTTCAAAAAGAGTATAGAAATTTATTTAAAAAAGTAAAAAAAGATTATGAAGAAAATCCCTGCTTATTGAGTTTAAATGCTTTACTTGTTGGATATAGAGATAGTATAACTCATGAAATAGAAGCAAAAGACCCTTTTTAA
>CAYRKK010000120.1:0-1956 GCA_964424875.1 Candidatus Woesearchaeota archaeon | reverse complement strand
ATTTTGAAAAAATTAGCTAACTTTCTATTGAGGTTTTATTTGGGATGTAGCCTCACAAAAGCAAATCTTTATAAATAAACCTCTCAATAAATTTCTATGACAGATAAAGAAAAATCATCAGAAAAATCAAAATCTTTAGCACAGGAGCTAAAAGAAAAATTAGCTAAAGATGGAGAACTGGTTGAAGAGGAAACTAAAGATGAAACTCAAGAAGAAAAAATCTCAAAGAAACAATTAAAAGTTTTAGATAAAGATTTTTCAGACGATGAGATACAAGAACTTTCAGAAAAAATTTCAGAAAAAGATATTGAAGAAGAGAAAAAATCAATCTCATTAAAAGATGAAACTTTAATTCCTCTTGAGGACTATATTAAATGTGCTGTTCATTTGGGAACAAAAGTTATTACACCTCATATGAAAAAGTTTGTATATAAAAGAAGAGCAGATGGTCTAGCTGTTATAAATACAATTCTTATTGACCAAAAATTAAGAGAAGCAATTGATTTTTTAATTAAGTATGAACCAGGACAAATATATCTTTGTTGCAAAAGAGAAGCAGGATGGGTTGCAGCTAAAAAATTTAATGAAGTAACAGGGATAAGAACATTTACAAAAAAATATGCTCCAGGAATAACCACTAACTTGGAATTAGAAGATTTTTTTGAATCAGAGTTGACTTTAATCTGCGACCCTTGGATTGATAAAAATGCCTTGTATGATACAATAAAATTAAAAAAACCAGTTATGTCACTTTGCGATACAAATAATTATATATTAAAAATAACAAAAATAATTCCATGCAATAACAAATCAGGAAAATCAATTGGGTGTATGCTTTATATTCTTGCAAGAGAATATTGTAAGGCAAAAAAAATTCCTTTTGATGCAAGTATTGAAGATTTTGCTGGGGTTTTGGAGTGAATACTTTGGGTGGGCATTGTCCAAAAATCAGTGAATGACTACCCTGGATCGGGACATTTATATCTTTCTTATAATTAACAGAAATAAAATTTTAAACCTCTCTTCTTTCTTCTACAATCTCTTCTTCACCTTCACCTTCATCTTCAGGTTTGGCCATTTCCATAATCTCACCTTCTTCTTCTATGTCTTTTTCTTCTTTTCCCTCTTTTTCTTCGATTTTTTCATCTAGTTTTTCAATTTCTTTTTTTTCTGCTTCTGCTTGTTTTTCTAATTTTTCTTTAATTTCTTTTTCAGAAAGTTTTTTAATCTTTTTTTCAGATTTTTTTGGCAAGGGTCTTTTAACAGTAATAGGAAGAACATCTGATTCTAATTCTTTTTCAGCAATTTTTAAAGTATCATAATTAAGTTCATCTTCATTATCAAGTTTTAATAAAACCGGAGCATCCATGGCTAACTGCAAACTTCTTGCTCCTAAAATTCTAGCAATTTCATATCTTGTAAATTTTTCTTGAAGTTTTTCTAATATCATATTATTTATTTTGAATTTATATTTATAAATTATTTGGTTAACTCCTTAACTCTTTTTTCAATTTCTGGAAATAATTTATCGTAAGTTTTTTCAACTTGTTTATTTATTTCATCTAGTTC
The DNA here is from genome assembly GCA_964424875.1 of Candidatus Woesearchaeota archaeon. Classification (GTDB taxonomy): domain Archaea; phylum Nanobdellota; class Nanobdellia; order Pacearchaeales; family GW2011-AR1; genus ARS1285. Next base: position 387 of record CAYRKK010000120.1, on the reverse strand, counting down.
TTTAATTGAAATAGGAGTTATCCCACCTTTTTGCATTGCATTTATAATTTTATCTTTTTTAGGAGCAGTAATAGCAAAAGTAACACGAGCATCTGCAGAATCTTCTTCATCCCTATTGGGGTCTAAAACTAAATTCTCTCCTATTTTATGAAAAGTCATTGTTAAAGGAACTTTATCAGATAAAGGCAAACCTTCTTTAGTAAATTCTCCATATTTAATAATTTCTTCTTTTTTATCATAAACAGGAAATTTAGCAACTAATAATGCAACAACAGAACCTAAAGCAGAAGCATCTAAAACATTTCCATCATCATTTATACAATAAATATCAATCATAACACTCCAGACCTTTTCTCCTTTTTTAATGCATAATTTTTTCCAGTCAAT
>CAYRKK010000119.1:0-2054 GCA_964424875.1 Candidatus Woesearchaeota archaeon | reverse complement strand
TGAATTATGCAGGAGGATTAAAAGATGAAATTTGTATTCCTGAGAAAGATGTTTCTGGTTATAGGACTGAAGAGAGTTATAAATTTTTAGAAGATGATGGGATTGTTTATCCTGAAGCTAAGCTTAAATCAGGAGAAGTTATAATTGGTAAGACTTCACCTCCAAAGTTTTTATCAGAAGTTAGAGAAATTTCAGTTAAGATTAAAAAAGAAGCTTCGTCAGTTATAAGGCAAGAAGAAAAAGGAACTATTGATGCTGTTTTTGTTACTGAAGATGGGCAAGGAAATAAAGTTATTAGAGTAAGGACAAGAGATTTGAGAATTCCTGAATTAGGAGATAAGTTTGCAACTTCACATGGTCAAAAAGGTATTGTTGGTGCAGTTATTGATGAAAATGATATTCCATTTACTTCAAAAGGAGTGAAGCCCGATGTTATTTTTAATCCTCATTCTATTCCTTCAAGAATGACAGTTGGTTATTTAATTGAATTATTAGCTGGTAAGGTTGGTTGTTTAAGTGGTAAGATAATGGATGGAACTGGATTTTCAGGACAAAAAATTGAAGATTTAGGAAAACAGTTAGAAGAATTAGGACTTAGAGCAGATGGTAAGGAAACTATTTATAATGGTGTTACAGGGAAAATGATGAATGTTAAGATTTATATTGGAAATATGTATTATTTAAAATTGAAATACATGGTTGGAAATAAAATGCATGCTCGTGCTTCTGGAAAAGTTACTCTATTGACTCGTCAGCCTGTAGAAGGTCGTGCAAAAGGTGGTGCTCTTAGGTTAGGAGAAATGGAACAGCAAGCTTTAGTTGCTCATGGTGCTTCTTTACTATTAAAAGAAAGATATGACTCTGATAAAGTTATTTTGCATATTTGTTCAGAGTGTGGGGCTGTGGCAATTGAAGATAGTATAAGAAATAAGATAGTTTGTCCAATGTGTGCTTCGCAAGATATTGAACCTGTTGAAATATCTTATGCATTTAAGTTGTTGGTGGATGAAATTCAGTCATTGCATATTAGAACTAAATTTAATTTAAAAAATAAGTATGAGTAAGATGTCAGAATTAAAAAGAAAAATACTTGATGCATTGTTTTGGATATTTTTGATAATTAGTATTGTCTTAATACTCTGGAGAATATTTGGAGATAGTCCAAGTGAGATTAGTATAATAGTAAGTATTGCATTTATGATGATGTTTAAGATGTGGGATATAAGTGATAGTTTAAGAGATTTTAAGTATGATATTAAATCATCTTTTAGAAAAGTTAAAGAAGATATTAATAAATTAAGTAAGAAGGGGAATAAATAAAATGAAACAAATTCGTAAACAAATTGAATCATTGCAATTTACTCTTCTTAATCCTAATGAGGTTAAGAAAATAAGCAAAGCTAAAATTATAACTCCTGAACTTTATGATGTTGATGGTTATCCTGTTGATGGAGGTTTAATGGATTTAAGATTAGGGGCTATTGATCCTGGAGTTAGATGTAGAACTTGTGGTGGAAGATTAAAAGAATGTTTAGGGCATCCGGGTAGTATAGATCTTGCTCGTCCTGTTTTTCATATTAAATATATTCCGGTTATTGAATTATTTTTAAGATGTTATTGTTCTGAATGCAACAAATTAATGATAAAAGAAAAAGATATGTTAAAATATAAAACTATAAAAGACAGATTAAAAAGAGCAAAAGATGCTAAAAAATGTCCTCATTGTATGGCTGAACAAGAAAAAGTTAAATTACAAAAACCAACAACATTTAGGATTGGTAAAAAGAGATTGTTTCCAAGTGAAATAAGAGACAGATTATCAATAATTTCTGACGAAGAAGCAAGACTTGCTGGAATTAATCCTAAAATTTTTAGAGCAGAGTGGGCTGTTTTAACTTTATTATTAGTTCCTCCTGTTACTGTAAGACCTTCAATTACTTTAGAAAGTGGTGAAAGAAGTGAAGATGATTTAACCCATAAATTAAGCGATATAATTCGTGCTAATCAAAGATTATGGGAAAATTTAAATGCAGGTGCTCCTGAAGTTATTATTG
>CAYRKK010000118.1:0-2086 GCA_964424875.1 Candidatus Woesearchaeota archaeon | reverse complement strand
ATTTTGAAAAAATTAGCTAACTTTCTATTGAGGTTTTATTTGGGATGTAGCCTTATTTTAATAGGAGAGAGGGTTAAGATTTTGGTAGGGTTGTGTAAGGATATTAATATTTCTTAGCTTTAAAAATTATTGTTCTAGGAATTTTCTTCATTGCTTCTTTTTTATAATCTTCGTATTTTTCAAGCCAAAAATCTTCATCAAGGCTTTTCCTAGGGTCAGGTTCAATCATCTTTTCAATAATAAATCCCGCATCTGCAAGAGCATTTGTTATTTCACTTATTGTATGGTTATAAGCCATGAAAGTTCCATTTAAATAAGGTTCTTGATAAATACCAGTTTCAAAGTAACATCTATTTAATTTCATATTTTTTTTATCAAGTGTTCTCCAAAATGGATGGTCAAGACTTAAAACAAAAAGACCTCCTTTTTTTAAAACCCTATAAGCTTCTTTAAAACACCTTTGCAAATCACTAATATATAATAAAGCCCAAGATGAAAAAATAATATCTTGACTTTCAGAATTAATCTTTTCTAAATTAATGATATCTCCTTGATACAATTCTATTTCTACATTATTGTCTTTTGCAAGTTGTCTTGCAAATTCTATCTGCTTTTCAGAAATATCTATTCCAGTCACTATAGCTCCTTGTTTTGCAAATGCAATTCCACATTGAGCTCCTCCACAACCAATTTCTAAAACTTTTTTTCCTCTTATCTCTTTGATGAGTTTAAGGTCATCTTCCTTAAGACCTCCAGCACCATAATTTATTTCTATAGGTATTTTTCTTTCTTCTTGAAACTGATTTGCATTATCTTCCCACCATTTCTTGATTTCTTCTGTCATTTTTAAAAATAATGTTTTGTATTATAAAAGTTTTAATTTCTAAAACTATTTCTAACATAATCAATAAGCTTGCTTCCTGTTATCTGGACTGTTGCTGCTCCAACTCTCATGTAAAATTCTTCGATTTTGTTGGATTTTAGAAAAACAGGTTTTTCAGATTTCATGCAATCTACTTTTAGGATATTTTTGTTTTCAATTAAAACTAGTTCAAAATGTAAGTATGGAAGGTATTGATTTCCAATATGTTCTTTGATTAAGTTTGTGAAGTGAAGATTAAATTTATCATTTGTTTGAAAATGATCTTTTTCAATTCCAAAAATATCTCCTATATCAGATACTCCAATTAAAAGAGTTCCTCCTTCTGTATTTAAAAAAGATGTGATTGTTTTTAGTATTGAATGTTCTATTTTTCTATCAAATTCATTTGTATAAATATTTGTTCTAAGTGTTGATTTAAATTCAAGTTTTTCATTTTCACCTTTTTTTATTAATTCTAAAACTTCTTCTGGAGAGTCTGTTTTTTCAATAAATAGATTAGGGTTCTTTTTTTTAAATCTCTGAACTATTTTTTTTATTAATTTAATTTTATGGCCTTTCATATAAATATATCCTATTATTGAAGAAAGGAATGCTCCTATTAAAACTAAGGATAGGCTTATTATTGCATAATTGTAATCAGTGATGCTTATATTATAATCTAAATATGATTTTAAATAAAATTTTGCTAGTTCAGATAAAGTTCCAAGAGCTAGGGAAAAACTTATAGAGAAGAGAAGTATTAAAAAATAGTTTGGTTTTATTTTACTATTTTTGTATAAGATTAACATAAGTGCAAATCCTACAAAACCAATTGCTAACCCAAAAAATATTTGAATAATGAGTCCTCTTATTTCTCCTAAGAAAAAAGAGATGATGATAAAAATTAAAAGTGTGAATTCAATTTCTGATGGTATTTCAATATTATATTTTTTTATTATTGATGGAATTAGGATTAAAATTAGTAAAAGAAGATTGATGAATAAGATTCGCCAGATATGATAATAAAGTGCATAGCCTATTGATATAAGCAAGATTATTTTTATTATAAAAGATAAAGAGGTTCTTGCTTTTTCAGAATGATTGTTCACCAATTTTTCTAAGTCCATGTTTTTAATAAGTGTTAGAAGTTTATAGGGTTTTCTGTGGGAAACAGTATCTCCGATTTAAGTGTCTATCAGAAATACTTATCAGTATTAAATTTAC
>CAYRKK010000117.1:0-2118 GCA_964424875.1 Candidatus Woesearchaeota archaeon | reverse complement strand
TATTTAAACTTTTCGGAGTAATTCAAGAATGATTAATTACGTTCGGAGATACTGGTTGTTCAAAAACAAAATTTTTAATAAAATTTCAAAAACCAAACATTTAAATACAAAATTTTCTCAAATTCATTATGGCACACGGAAGAAAAATAACTGGAGGAAAATACCATAAGTTTAGTAAAAAGAAAAAACATTCTCTTCCAGGAATAATAAGAAAAGTCAAACTTAGAGAAACAAAACAAAAAACTCTTAGAACTAGGGGAGGACATAAAAAAACAGTCTTACTTACAGCAGATGTTGCAAATGTAACAGACCCTAAAACAAAAATAACAAAAAAATCAAAAATCAAAAATGTTTTAGAAACTCCTGCAAATCGTTTCTTAGCAAGACAAAATATTCTTATAAAATCAGCAATAATTGAAACAGAATTAGGCAAAGCCAAAATAACAAACAGACCAGGTCAAGAAGGAAGTGTTCAAGCCGAACTTTTAAACATTAACCAAAAATAAAAAGATAACAATGTTTAAGGGTGAAGAGAGCTTTTACAATCTGACAAATAATAACTCAAAATAACAGATTGAAAGAGCGAGCTGTTTTGGTAAAAGAATAAGATAGAAAATTCTAAAAACCCTGTAATTCTTAAACAAACATGAAAAAAGAAAACAAAATAATCCTAGTGATTATAATCTCAGCTTTACTTATATCTACCTCTATTTTTCTTGGATTTTATATATTAAAACAACAAACAACTGGAAAAATTATTGATAATGAATATTCTAAACTTTCTTCCAAACCTTCTGACAATAATTTAATTGGAAAACATGTTGTAACTAAAATAATTGATGGAGATACTATTGTTGTTGAAGGAGAAAATTTAAGGCTTCTTGGCATGGATGCTGATGAAAGAGGATATCCTTGCTATACTATTGCTAAAAAAAGACTTGAAGAATTAATTTTAAATAAAGAAGTAGAATTAGAAAAAGACCAGACAAATAAAGATCAGTATGAAAGATATTTAAGATATATTTTTCTAAATAAAGAAAATATAAATTTAAGATTAGTTGAAGAAGGGTTAGCAGTAGCACGATTTTATCCAGAAGATATAAAATACAAAAATGAAATTATTGATGCTGAAACACGGGCAAGGAACAATAAACTTGGATGTAAATGGGCTGGAGGAGAACAAACAAAACCTTCTGAAAAAATCCCTGATTCTATTGAAACCTCAGATTCTATTAGCTCTACTAATAATGAAGGTTCTATAGATTCTATTGATAAAGAAGATTGGAAAGAATTAACTTCTGAAAACACGGGTTTAGATATTGTCGGAGTTTGCAATGCTGGCAATCATATTGATGAAGGAAAAATAGTTGAAGGAAAAATAGTCGACACTTACAGAAGTAAAACAAACACAATTTTCCTAAATTTTGAAAAACCATATCCCAATCATTGTTTTGTTGCAGTAATTTTCTCATCTGATATTTACAAGTTTCCTGAAAACCCTGAAGATTATTATGATGGAAAAATTGTTAGAATAAGTGGAGAAATTAAAGAATATGAAGGAAAACCTGAAATAATTCTTAACAATATGGGGCAGGTCGAGGTTAGATGATAATAAGTATTTAAAAAAGAAGTGCAAGTAATGTAAAAAAATATAATAAAATCCTCCACTTCTCAAAACTCTCTCTCAACCTATTTTGTACTATCTCTATCAAAAACCGCAACCTTTAAAAACTTTTCTCCACAAACTTTATAAAGGTTTTGGTGATTAACAAAATCCATATTAAAATGTCAGCAAATATCAAAAGATGCCCTGAATGCGGAGGAGTAAATCTAAACTGGGATGAACAATTAGGAGAAGTTTATTGTAATGATTGTGGAACAGTTATTGAAGAAAAAATGGTTGATACCTCGCAAGAACTTCAAGGAAGTTTTGATTCTGGAGAGAAAAAAGGAAGGGGTGGAGCTCCAATGTCAATGCAAAAATTTGATAAAGGACTTACAACAAATGTTGGAGAAGTTTCAGATATCTACAAACTAGATGCTGGTTCAACAAGAAAATTTCTAAGATTAAAAAAATGGCAAGAAAGAGTTTCAACTTCAATTGAAAGAAATCTAAGA
>CAYRKK010000116.1:0-2167 GCA_964424875.1 Candidatus Woesearchaeota archaeon | reverse complement strand
GTCTTTAAATGATTAGCCCTTTTTAGAATTCTATAGGTTATATACTAAGATTTATATCCTTCAGACAAAAGTATTGCCTCACATAAATCTCTCAAAGCATCATAATAATTCTCAAAAATAATCTTTGAAAATTTATTAACATCCAACAAATTAGCATCAGTTATCCTTTCTTCAGAATCCAAAATTAGAGATTTAGCCCTTTCTAAATCACAAGATACCTTTATTACTTTTTTCTCCATTATATAAAACTCAAATTCTCTCATTTTATTTTTTTCTTACATAACCCTCTAAGACAATGCCATTTATTAAATTATTATAAAATTCATTAGACATTTTATCATAATAAACAATTATCAAGTGAATGTATTTTCCCAATTTCCCATAAAATTTATCTAAGTTAAGGTCTTCATAATCCTTCTTAGAAATAATCACAATATCAATATCACTTTTTTCAATATCTTCTCCTCTAGAATAACTACCCATTAATACAATTGCTTCTGGATCGAATTTCTTATTTAAAAATTCAACAACGCCACTTTCATAAACCTTAGACAAATTGCTAATTCTTTTAAATATTCTAAATTCTTTGTTATCAAAATTTGCATTTAACTCAACAATATGTTTTTTCTTTTCTTTTTTAATTAAATTTTCTTTTACTAATTGATTTGTTATATTTAGAATTGTATTAGGATTTAGATTTGTCAAGCGAGCTATTTCCCTTAAATGAAATTTTTCCAAAGGATCGTTTAAAAATATATCCAAAACTTTTTCTTGATTTGTTAGGGTTTTCATTTTTAAGTGTATAACTATTTATACAGATGTTTAATTTATTATACAATTGTATAATTTTTTATATATTTAAAGGTTTTGGTGAGCTAATAAGAAATAAAGATTATTTAAAAGTTGTTTAATTCAAACTAAACATCCACAACAACCAAGGGGATTAACATTTCGTTTTTACTAACCCCTCCATGATGTCCAATATGTTTTGTCTTTTTTTCTCCAACTAATTTATCTTTAATAATATAATTCTCCTTACAAATTAAAACATAATCTCCAACCCTATTAAATAATTTAGGATTCGGTTTAAACAAACCAAAATAATTTCTTTTAATTAAATCTTTACTTTTATACATCCAACAATATTTTTTTAATTTAATTTTAACATATTTTTCAAAATCTTTGGTTTTTGAAGGTTTAATATAACAATAAGCAACTCTTCCCTCTCCGCACAATGGCAAAGATAAACATTCTTCCAATTTTGGATGTTTTTCAATCCAGATTATTTTATTCAAAGGTGTATCTATAAAACCATGGTCAGAAGTAACCATTAATAAAGTATTTGTTTTATTAATACTCTTAACAAGACTTTTTATTCCCTTATCTAATTTTTTAAAATAATTTCCAGCTTCCTTACTATTTACACCTTTTTTATGTGCAACTGAATCAAACTTATTCCAATATGCATGAATATATTTTTTTCCTTTTGAATCTACTGCTTTTTTAATTTTTTCAAAAAAACTATTTAAATTTCTACAACCAATTCTTTTTGCATTTTTAGAAAGAAACCTACTAAAATCAGAATCTACAATCTCTTCAGGATTTATATAATAACTTTTTGCTTTTATTTTTGAAAAAATTCCTTTACTACTCAAAACATCACTAACCTTAACTCCTTGCTCACTAAAAACCTCATTTCCAATTCTTGGAGTAAAAGGTAATATTTTAGAAACTATTCCTATTTCTTTAAGATACATAAACCATCCTGTATAAGCATGTTGTTGAGGAGCAACACCTGTTAAAAAACTTGTAACAGCACAAACTGTTGTTGGTAAAAAAATAGAAGTCATACTTCCCTTTAAATTATTTTTTAAAAAACTTTCATCTTTTTTCATTAAATACTCATACCCTAATCCGTCTATAACAATTAAAATAATATTTTTATATTTTTTAATATCTTTAGAATCCAATAATTTTAATTCTTTATATTTTGTTTTCAATTTAAATGCTTTTCCAATAGAACTCATTAAATTAACAATACTTCCATCTTTATAATTTGGTAAATAAACATTTTGTTTCATTTCTTAAAAAAGAAAAACCACTATTTAAATATTAGGTGATTAGTGTAATTCCGGACTAAACTGCCCTCCTTATACAAATATCACAT
>CAYRKK010000115.1:0-2244 GCA_964424875.1 Candidatus Woesearchaeota archaeon | reverse complement strand
CTATTATCTATTTTATAAATAATTTTCGGTTTTAATTAGAACTCCGGACAGCGCCAAAAATTAATAAATTTTTAAAATGGTAGATATTAATTTAACTAGAATAAGTTCAAAAGGGCAGATTGTTATACCTAGTAATATGAGGGGTGATTTTAAGGAGGGTGAGGAATTACTTATTATTAAAGATGGTGATAGAATTGTTTTAAAAAAAACTACAATAGTATCTGAACAAATGAGAGAAGACTTGGAATTTGCAAAAAGAATAGATGAAGCACTAAAAAGAATTGAATCTGGTGAAGGAACTAGAATGAACTTTGATGATTTCTTAAATGAAATGAAAAAATGGTAGAGGTAATCTTTGAAGAAAGGTTTAAACACCTTTTCTCTAAAATTAAGGATTCTTTAACAAAAGAGAAGATAATAAAACAAATTTCTAAAATTAAAGATAATCTTGAAATTGGTAAACCAATGAAATATGCAAGAAAGGGAACAAGGGAACTTTATGTATCTTCATTTAGATTATTTTATATGTATAATTATGCTAATAAATTAGTGTATATGCTCGACATTTATCATAAAGATTGGCAGTAGAGAACTTGTTTGTTAAAAGTAATTTAAAAATATCTTTTTATTTTTCTATACAAATATTTAAAAAAGAAGATTGCAATAATTTAAAAAAGAAAGCAGTATAAAGATGGAGTTTTTTGATATTGAGGATGTGAAAAAGAGTTTGAATGATGCACAGCATAAAGAGTTGCAGCCATTTGAATTAGCTATTGCTCGGCTTGTTAGAGATTGTGGCGGGGTTAATTTAGATGACCTTCGAATAATTGGTATTCATAGAGCTTGTAATATTTGTGATGAGATTTTGAAAAAACAGTTTGATGAAAAAGGGTTGAGGTGAAGGGGTTATGGGAAGTGCGAACGTAGTGAGGATTGGATTTTAGTGCAAGGTTACGAAGCGAAGCGGAGGAGAAATTTAGAGTTTTTGGATTACTGATGAATTTTAGCTTGTCTCTTTAAAGTAGTTACAAATATAAAGCTTTATAAAGTGCGAGTTTTTATTAAAATATATGGTAACACTTAATGGTAATTATCGAGAATTTAAATTAGATAATGGTCTATTTGTAGCTTTGCAAGAAACTCCAACTCAAACTATTTCAGGCCGACTTAGAGTTTGGCATGGAGCATTAAATGAGTATCAAGGAGAAGAAGGACTTGCACATTTCTTAGAACATACTTTAATGGTTGGTGGCTCTCAAAAATATGATCCAGAAAAAGCTGACAAAATTAGAGGAACATTTGGTTCATTTAATGCCTTTACTTGTTTAGAAAAAACATTCTTCCCTGTTGATATGTTATCGGAAGATAGCCAATTATTTTTTGAATATATTTCTGATGTAGCATTTAATCCAAGATTTGAAATAGCAAGGGTGGAAGAAGAAAGACAGAGAGTTTTGAGAGAAACAGCAGATGCAAAAAGTAATCCCGATTTTAAGGATATTAAAGTATATGGTGAAGCATTTTTTGGAAAAAACTCTCCTCACACATATTTTATTTTAGGAAATGAAGCTGTTGTTAGTTCTGCTAGTGTTGATACTTTGAGAAAATTTCATGAACGAGGATATCATTCAAATAATATGGATTTGATTTTAGTAGGAGCATTGCCAAAAAATATTGAAGAATTAGTTCAACAAAATTTTAGCTCTTTTCAATCTGGAGATGGAAAAAAAGTTGAGTTTCCAAGAAATCCTCAACTTTATGGCGCAACAATTTTACATACTTTTGCTCCTGAATTGTATAATCACGAAAATCCTGAGCAAAGCAGTGCTCAATTAAGCATAAGTTTAGTTGCTCCAACTGAAACCGATGAAGATAGTTATCCAGTAAATATGCTTGTAAATATTTTAGGTGGAGATGCAAATTCAAGACTTTTTACAAGTGTAAGTCAAAGAAAAGGTCTTGCTTATGGAATTTGTGCACAACATGATAATAGTAATAACAAAGGGGGAATTTATATTAGTGGGAGTGTTTCTTCAGTAGGGGCTGATGAAGCAATAGATGCAATTTTTGAAGAAATGGTAAAATTAAGAACAGATTTAGTTTCTCAAGATAGTTTAGAAAGGTTAAAAAGAATTTCTCGATATAATATTGCTAAAACATTTGAAACAAATGTAGGTCATGTAAATGCAATTGAATTAAGAATGGATAAAGGATTAACTCCTGAATATCATCTTGAAAGAATGG
>CAYRKK010000114.1:0-2245 GCA_964424875.1 Candidatus Woesearchaeota archaeon | reverse complement strand
ATTTTGAAAAAATTAGCTAACTTTCTATTGAGGTTTTATTTGGGATGTAGCCCAAAGAGTGAAAAGATTTATAAATATCACAATCATATTATTAATATAAAAAAAGAGACAATTTAAAAATTAATACAAAATGGAACAAAAAATAATTAAAGAGCAAAAATTGAAAAAGAAAATTAAAGAACAAGAGAGAGTAATAAGAATGTTATCAAATCAAGAAATAGTTAAAGGTCTAACATCTGCACTAGAGGATGTTAAAAAAGGAGATTATTTAGTACTAACAAATTAATAAATTATGCTCAATCATTTCTTAATCTCCCAAATATACTATTATAATTTATCTTTAAATTCTTCTTTTATTTCTTTTAATTGTTGAAATAATTTTTTGTATTCTTTAGATTTGTGATAATTCTTGCTATGGTCTATTGCCAATCCCATAATAAAAACAATGATTGCACCATCTAATTTAATGCAATAAACTCTATATCTACTACCTATTTGTATTTCACAAAATCCCTCGTGTTGGTAATGCATAGGTTTAGCAATTTCAGGATTCTCAAGAAGTTTCTCAACTTTTTTTTCAATAGCAATTCGAATAAGAGGATCTCTTAATTTATCTAAACTTTTCAAATATGTTTTAGTTAAAATAATCTTTATTTTCTTATTTACCATCTTTTCTTTTCCTCTTCTTAGTTTTTATATTATTTAAATCTTTTTTATAGAGGACTTTGAATTTGAGGTTTTTCAAAACACTCTATAATATATTTCTAATTTCACAGAACTTCAAAAAACAACAAATTTAAAAATAAATTATTCCTTAGTTTAATATAAATGGAAACAAAAAAAATTGATTTAAAAGATATAGCATCATTAGTCTTAATGCTATTAGTTATTATAGTAATAATTGTTTCTTTTTTTAAATAAAATGAAAATTAATATATATGATATTCTTTTTTGGATAATTTTTATAATTGCAGTTATAACAGCTCTCTGGTATATTTTTGGAGATTCTCCAACATTTGAACAAACAATATTAATACTAATAGCTGGTTTTTTATTTAAGATTCAGGGAAATATAATCTTTAATAGTTTAGGAATAAAAAGCCTAAAAAGAAAATTTAATATAATTGAAAAGAGTTTTATTAGATTAGCATCTGACTTTAAAAATCATGTTAAACATAATTGAAAAAACTTAGCTTCGATTATTTATTCCTCAACTTACATTCTTAACTTGTCCCACATAAGTCTTTTTAATATTTTCAAAAACAACAGATTTAAAAATAACTATATCTTCTATTATGTATTACAAAAAGATATTGAAAATTTCAAAGAAATTTTTAATCTTTCAATTTAATGTAAAAGAGAAATTAAAAGATGGTAAAAAAAACAACAAAACCTAGTTTAGAAAAATCTGATATTAAAATAATAAAACCTAATTCAGAAAAATCTAAATTTAAAAAGTTTCCTACTCTTAAACTTAAAACCAATAGAGACATTGCAATGGATTTTGCACAAAAGGTTTATGAAAAATTTGATGCTTTAGTTAAAGCAATAATTTTATTTGGTTCAAGTGCAAAACATAAAACAACAGCTGGTTCTGATATTGATATAATCCTTGTTGTTGATGATGCATCAATAAAGTTTGATGAAAAATTTATTTTATGGTATAGAGAAGAGTTGGGAAAAATTGTTAATTCTAATCCTTATAAAAAAGACCTTCATATCAACACTGTTAAATTAACAACCTGGTGGGAAGATTTGCAAAAAGGAGACCCAACAATTATTAATATAATTAGATATGGAGAAGCTTTAATTGATGTTGGAGGATTTTTTAGTCCTTTGAAGTTTTTGCTTCAAGATGGAAGAATAAAATTAACACCAGAATCAATTTATACTGTTCTTAATAGAGTACCAGGACATATCTTAAGAAGCAGACTAGCAGAGATGAGTGCAATTGAAGGTTGTTATTGGTCATTTGTTGAATCAGCTCAAGCATTGCTAATGTCAATAAAAGTTCTTCCACCTTCCCCAGAACATATTCCAATATTACTTAAACAACATTTTGTAGATAAAGGACTTTTAAAAAAGAAATCAGTAATAGACTTTAGAGAGCTTTTTGACCTTCATAGAAAAATCATCCACGAAGAAATCAAAAATCTAGACGGCAAAGTTGTAGATGAATTTCAAGAAAAATCTGAAGATTTTTTTAAGAAATCACTAAAGTTGATTAATGAGATGGTTGGGTGAA
>CAYRKK010000113.1:0-2272 GCA_964424875.1 Candidatus Woesearchaeota archaeon | reverse complement strand
AAGAAGTATGATATTAAAATTATGCTTCAGAATATATTAGGTTTGCCTTTTACAACTCTTGCGAATGATTTTGAAACTCTTAAATTAAATATAAAATGTCAGCCAGATTATGCTTGGGTTAGTATTTTTCAACCTTATCCTAAAACTGCTCTTGGACAAAGATGTGTGGAAAGTGGTTTGTATTCTGGAGATTTTTCTGATATGAATAATAATTTTTTTGATGGTTCTGTAATTAAAATTGAAAATAAAAATGAAATTGCTAATTTGCAGAAATTGTTTGCAATTGCAGTAAAAAATCCTGATTTATATTATTCAGGTGTTTTGCAGAAATTAATTGAATTGCCTTGCGATGTTGTTAAAGATAAATTTAATGAGATTTATAGGAGTTATCGGAAGAAGGCAGATGGGGTGTTGTATGGGTTTGAGTTGTAGGATTACAGCATAATAATCTTTAAAAATATACTTTTTATTTAATCTTTATGAATTACGCAAACCTAACATTTGCACATGGAAATGGGCCTTATTCAAGATGTGTTGAATGGGCAATTGCTGTAAATGATGTTAGACAAGAAAGAGGGTTGAGTAGGTTGCCTGTTGTTGTTCCATTGGTTTATCCTAAAGAAGATAGACAAAAAAGAATTATGAAAGAAGAAGTTGAAAGCAATGTTTCTCCTGATTGGTTTGATAAACATTCTGATGAAATTTGGTTAGATAAAAAGCAGGGTGAATTGCTTGGGCAATTAATGTTTAAAGGAAAAGATTATGGAGATAATTTAAGAATGTTAGTAAGAGATTATCAAGAAGTTGAAGATGAAACTCAAAAACATTTAAATGGAAAAAGAAAATTAGAAAATTTTGTTTCAGATGAATCAGAGCAATTTGATTTAAGAGATTGTAAATTTCAATTAGGATTAAATAATAGAATTCAGACAGGTTTGCCAAATCAATTTTATACTGCAGGAGGGGCAGGGCCTTTTGATGAAGTTTTAAGAAGAGCAATTGCAGATGATAAAATCGAATTAGATAAAGAATCTATGAGGACTGCTATTCCTATTGCAAAAAGAATGATTAAAGGTCAGAAAATAATTTTTTCAAATGAGCCAGGGGTTTTTAGTTATGATGCTAACAGAGTTTTAAGAGATAATGAGCAATTAACACCTCCTTTTGTTCATTCTCCTAAACCAAATGATAAAGAACTTCCTGAGAGGGGTGTTTATTTTTTAGCTAGTGGAATTGATGGTGTTAGAGAAAGTGAGATATATAATGCTGTTGCTGATTTAAGAATGAGGGTTTATACTACTGAATTTTCATTAAATGCTTTGCCAGAGGAAATAAGAGAACAAGCTAAAGAACATCTTCTTAAGCCAAGTGAAATTAATAATCCTAAGATTGTTGCTCAATTTGCAAGAAGTGGTTGGAGTGAGGTATGGCTTTCTCATTTAGCTGAAAAAGGTTTTATTACTCCTCCCTATCAACAAAGTGATGACCCTGAAATTCTTTTTAATAATAGAGGTATTGAAAAATTAAGATTAGGAGTTGTTTTAAGAGAGGATTCTCGAAAAGCTTTGGAGAGATCTGTTGAGCTTGCTTCTAAAGTTGGTGATTATAATAAAGGGTTGATTGATAGATTTAGAACTTTAGATGGAATAAGATATGCTGCTGAAAGGGTTGTTGATTGTATACCTAACTAAACAAATACTTAAAAAACCAATCTACTTTTTTATTAATAAAATGTGTCAATCATTAAAAAGTGTAGTTGAAATATGGAAAAAAGAAGGATTAAAATCAATTATTAAAAGGAGTGTTACATACCTTAAATGGATTATAGGTTATCCTTATTGTTTTTTAAAAGTAAGAAAATTAAAAAATTTAGATGAAGCATTTAGATTTGTTTTTTCAAAGTGTGATGGATTAATTCAACCTGCTCAAGTAAAATCTGAAATTGCTCAAGTTTTGAAAATATTAGAAAAAGAAAAACCAAAGTATATTATGGAAATTGGAACAGGTAATGGGGGTAATTTATTATTATTTTCTAGGGTGGCTTCAGATGATGCTAAGATTATTAGTCTTGATTTGAGAGGGGGAGAATTTGGAGGAGGATATGCTTTTTGGAGAATTCCCTTGTATAGAGAATTTTGAAAAAGTCCAAAAATCAAAATTCTCTAAGAAGAACTTTGCCCAAATTTCCTTCGGAAATCGCACTTATGCAAAGTTCTCTATAAATCTTTTGCTTTAAAAAAACAAAAAATTTATTTGGTTAATGCAAATTCTC
>CAYRKK010000112.1:0-2357 GCA_964424875.1 Candidatus Woesearchaeota archaeon | reverse complement strand
CCTCCAATTTGTAACCTTAAGAGATGCATTTTTTTCATCAAAAAATCCAGATGATGTTGAGAAATTAGATTTAAATGACAGAGTTAAAAGATTATTAAAACCAAGAATCCATGAATTCTTAGAATGGAGAAAAAGAAGCGAGCAAGAATTAAGAAAAAGATTTGAAATTGAAAAAGCTTATTTAAAATCTCAAGTAGATTCATTAAAACTCCAAGCACGATGGGCAAAACCTTATCTAAAAGCAGCAGAAAAATTAGAACAATCAGAATCTTTAGAAAAAGATGCAGCTTTAGTCACAGCATTTAACACAGTTTTATTACAACTAACTTTATTAGGAAAAAAACAAGTTAGTGTAGAAAGTGAATCAACATATTCTTATTATGAGGGAAGAACATTGCCTGAAGAATTTGAAAAAATAGCAAAAAAAATAAGACCTTATTATTCAATAATTGTTGTTGATTTTAATTTTATTGGAATTCCACAAAAAGCAGGACAACACTATGTTTTTGGTGGAAAAGCAACAGTAGAATTTAAATCTTATGCATTAAACCAAGATGAAATTGATTTATTACATTATAAATTAAGTGAATCAGATTTAGGTGATGCCCTTAAATTAGTTCAAGGAATGACTGATGAATCTCTTAGTCAACTAAAACTTGATTTAGATGAGTTTATGGGAGATGAAGAAGAAAAACAAGAACCTGTTGACACAAATCCTTTTTCAGCTTTATTTGGTTTTTTTAAACCTATGGAAAAAATAAAAAAATCAAAAGATGAAGAAGAAAAAGAAAAATTAGAAAAACTAAAAAAAGGAATTAAATCAGATTCATATGTTGAAAAATATATTCGAAATATTGCAATAGCAAATGCAATGGATAGTGGATTTAAAATTTATGATACTTATAAAAAAGGACATGGAATGCCTGCTGTGCCATATGGTGGTGAAAAAGGAGTAATCACTCCTCCTCAATCATTTGCTGATAAAATGTTTGGGTTTAAATGATTTATCAAATTACTTCTTAAATTGTATAGTTGTTTTTATATTTCCCCTGGAATATAGTAATCTTTAAAAATAAGCTCACTATAAAATTTCATGGAAAAAATAATTGTATGCAAGTTTGGAGGAAGCTCAACAACTTGCTTTGAGGATGTTAAAAGGAAAGAGCAGATTGTTAGAGATAATTCAAAAAGAAAAGTCATAGTGGTATCTGCCCATGGAAAAGCTTGTGGACTAGATAAAGACACAAACTTGCTTATTGATATTGCAGACAAGAGGGATGCAAGAGGATCTGATTTAATAATTGAGAAGGCAAGGAAGATATACTCTAATGTAAATGGGAATATATTCAATGAGTTTAAGAACCAGCTAACAGAAAGAATAAAAAATGAATCTCTAGAGCCTTCTGCCTATGCAGCATCCATCCGAGCATTTGGAGAGGAATTATGCACAAGACTTCATGCTGCTGTTCTTGGATGGGAATATGTTGATCCTTCGGAATTGTTTGTTTTTGAAGGCAGATTTGATGATGCTAGAATTTCCCCTACATCTAAAAATATGATTCAACAAAGACTTAAAGGAGATAAAATATTTGTTGTTCCAGGATATTTTGGATATACTGACAAAAGGTTGATAGCTACTTTAGGAAGAGGCGGAAGCGACCTGACAGGAGCATATATAGCTGCTTCGCTAGATGCCCTAGTTTATGAGAATTTCACAGATACAAGAGGAATTGCAGCAGCTTCTCCAAAAATAGTAAAAGATGCAAAAATTATTAAGGAAATGACTTATGAAGAAATAAGGGGCCTGGCTTATTCGGGATTTTCAGTATTACACGAAGAAGCTATGATACCTGTTGCTGAAAAGGGAATACCAATACATGTCAGGAGCACTTTTGATTATCCAACAGAAGGAACATTTATTGCCAGAGGCAGAGAGCTTAAAGAAGGAGAAACAATTATGGGCGTGGCTTATAAACCAAATCTTACTGCAGTGGATATCGACTATTTTGGGTTAAATGAGAAGATAGGAATTATTGAAAAAATTCTTGGGCAGTTTAGAGAAAGGAATATTTCTATAGAATACATAACAACAGGAATTGATGATATATCAGTTATATTCAAAAAAGACCAATGTCCAAATAGGAATGATATTCTTTTTGGTGTTAAATCAGTTATTCCTGAGGGAGGATATGTAACTCTTCAGAATAACCTTGGAGCAGTTGTTGTTGCAGGCCAGGGACTGAGAGGCAACAGAGGAATTGCCGCAAAGATACAAGAATGCCTAGCAGAATCTGAACTAAACTTACAAGTTAATTCACTTCGTTCATGACCATAACTAATCCAACCTACCAATCTGT
>CAYRKK010000111.1:0-2406 GCA_964424875.1 Candidatus Woesearchaeota archaeon | reverse complement strand
AACTTTCAGCAATTGAAGATAAAGTTGCATATGCAAGACAATATTACAACGACTCTGTCTTAGACTTAGAAAATGCAAGCCAGAAATTTCCAGGAGTTTTTTTCTTCAAAATATATTCAAGAAAATCAAAAGATTATCTAAAAATTCCAGAATCATCAAGAAAAATGCCTGAGATTGATTTATGAAAATTATCAATAATCTTTCTTCAGTGTAACAACACTCATCAAACATTTTAAAAACCCTTTTTTCTTTTTCAATTTATGAAAAAAAGAAATCAAATAATTTTAGTTTCATTAATAATTATAATAGTTATAATAACTTTAATTTTTTTAATTAATAATTCTGAGTTAAAACAATTAATTTGCAAAGATAAAAATTCAGATAAAGAAATTATAGGGGGCCAAAGAGATGCTTATGGATGTTTAGGTCCAGCAGGATATACCTATGATGAAGAAATTCAAGCTTGCATAAGAATCTGGGAATTAGATGAAATTCAAAAAAAAGCAGCAAAAATCGCAGTTGAACATGTCAGACCCTCAAATTCTTTAACAATAATTCAAGTAGAAGTTTTAAAATGTAAAGGATGTTTCTCAATCAATTTAACAAATAAGAATTTTGAAGAAATTAATATTAATTTTAAAGATTGGGAAGTTGTTGATAAAAAATCTACTGAAAATATAATCCTAACAGCTGAACAATGCACTTCTCAACAAGGAAGATTAGTTAATATTGTTGCAGATGAGATTTGCAATGAAAACGAAACCAACATTGGAGATGTTCTTGATTTTATAAGCCCAAATATTTGTTGTGTTGAGGAATGAAAATCTATCTCACTCTCTCACAAACCCCTAATTTTAACCCAAAACATTATACCCTAATAATCTCAAAAACGCCCAGATTATAACAACTCCCGAAACAACAACAGCACTTCCAAAAACAAAAAATTTAACAGACTTTAATATAAATGAAAATATACTTACAATTAAAATTAAGACCAATAATACAATCAATAAAATAAATACCCAATTCATAGATTATCAAACAATTCTTTATTAATAAATCTTCCCAAAATACTTAAATAAATCAAATCTTTTCTAATAACATGGAAAGAGGATTAAAAGTTGGATTAGATAGTGGAGTCTTAATAAGCCTAACTAATAACAGAGATCTTTTTTACAATTATTATTCTGAAATTGAAAAAGAAAAAGGTTTTTTATATACTCATGAAATCTGCAAACAAGAAACAATAGAAGTTTTGAAAAGGAATTTTGATTATTCAGAAGAGCAAGCTAATGAAATGCTAAATCAATTAATTCAAGAATTAGGCATCAAAATAATCCTGAAAGATAAATCCAATAGTTCAACTGGTAGATGGATGTCTAAAAAATGTAAAGAAAATAAAATTGAGTTTCATGTTCCTGATAGTTTTATAATAGCAGATTTTTACAAAAATAAAATTAAAAAAGTTTATTCAAATAATAATCACTTTTTACAAGCCTGTAGGTTATTTAGGATGAGGACAATTAAATTAAGAACTCCAGAAAAAGAAGTAAGCAAACAGTTTAGAGATATGTTTTTTCATAAATAATCATAGCTTTTTCTTCATTTCCTTTAGCTTTTTCCAAAGCCTTTTTCCATTTTTCTGCTCTCAATTCTTGAACACCTTTTTCAGCTTTGTCCCAGCTTTCTTCAGGGATAGTAGAACATGCAAGCTCAAACTTCATTAATGCAAACTCTTTTCTAGCAACCTCTTTTGCAACTTCAGAAGCTTCTTCAATTATCTGATTTTCTTTTTCATCTAAAATTTGTTTTATTTGTTGAAGTTCCATATCTATTTATTAATAACTAGATTAATAAAGATTTCTATGATTAAGATATTTATTTTATCACCAATTAGTTAAACTTTTTAGAGGGAAGATTTAAAAACTAATTATTATCTTTATTAATATGGGAAATAAATGGTATGATTCAGAATTAGCGCATTGGGGGGGACTAGCTCTTTTATGTTTAGGAATTGGCTCTTGCTGTTATCTTGGTGGTCCAGGATTCAGTAAACCAGATTATCCTCAAATCCAAAAAGCAGATTTAAACGGAAATAATAAAACTGAAGAATTCTACTCTGTAGATGGTAAAACAGCAGTAACAGAAGTTGATGGTGAACCTATTTTAGATTTCTTAAGAAAAGAAAAATAAATCTTTCTATCTCTCAACATCATTCTTTCATTAAATAACTCCACCATAACTCTTAATTTTCATCACTTATTAATAAATCAAAAAACTTGGGCTGGCAGAGCCACCCAAGTTTTCCCAAAATCCTTAAAAACCCTCTACCCCTCCCAATTCTATGTCAAACAGAATTTCATTCCACGACCAAATCTCAAAAAACAAATATAAATCTTTTTTCCT
>CAYRKK010000110.1:0-2466 GCA_964424875.1 Candidatus Woesearchaeota archaeon | reverse complement strand
TTGATATATGTATAAGGAGGGTAGTTTAGTCCGGAATTACACTAATCACCATTTTAATTATTATTATTAAAAACAATCTTATTTATAAATAAAAAAATTATATAAAATTATGTATAAATTTCATTATGAGCACAGAGAAGTAGAATCATCTGATGATTATGACAATTCTACAACTCTTACAGCTGTATTTGATTTTAGTTCAGAGGCATCTAAAAAAGATAAAGCAGAAGTTAAAAAAAGGTTTGATTTTAGAACAAGAATGGAGTATAAAAAAGGAATTAGAGAACAAGAAATTGGAACTCTTAATAGATATTTATTTGACAAAAAAGAAGCTACAGGTTTTGAAGTAAGTAATACATTATTCCAATCTCAGAGTTATCGTAGTAGCCGTACATTCTTTACAATATCTCCATTAAGGTTTGGCTTAAAATTAGGAATTAAATTAAAAGTTGAAGCAAGCGGACATCTACCTTTAGAAGAAATGTTTGACTTGGATTCTCTAAATCACTTCATCTTAACAGGAGAAACAGATTACAGAGAACAACAATCTCAACTACAACTCCAGCTTCAAAATCAACAAACTTAAAACCCCTTATTTCTATTTATCTTTATGAAAAAATTAAAAAAACCAGAACTCCTTGCACCAGCAGGAAACTTTCCAACACTTCAGACAGCAATAAATGCAGGAGCAAATGCTGTTTATTTTGGAGTTCAAGAATTTAATATGAGGGCAAGAGCTAAAAATTTTAAAATCTCTGATTTAAAAAAAATCAAAAAACTCTGCGAACAAAAAAAACCTTTTATTAAAAAATATTTAACTCTTAACACAATTGTCTACAACAATGAATTAAAAAAAATAGAAAACATAATAAAAAAATCAAAACCTTATGTTGATGCAATAATCTGTTCTGATATTGCAGTAATGCTTCTTTGCAAAAAACATAAAATTCCATTTCATGTCTCAACTCAATGCTCTGTTTCAAATTCAGAATCAGCAAAATTTTATAAAAAATTAGGAGCACAAAGAATTGTTCTAGCTCGTGAATTAAACTTAAAGCAAATAAAACAAATTTCAAAAATCATTGAAACAGAAATTTTTATTCATGGAGCAATGTGCATTTCAATTTCAGGAAGATGTTTATTATCTCAATTCTCATTTAATGAATCAGCAAATAGGGGAAGATGCCTACAACCATGCAGAAGACCTTATGTTTTAGCAACAGACTCTCAAGGAAATAAACTTAAAATAACTAACAAACACATACTTTCACCAAAAGACTTATGCACCTTACCTTTTATAAAAAAACTCAAACATGTAGGAACAACAGCATTTAAAATTGAAGGCAGAAACAAAGAACCAGAATATGTTGATACTGTTGTAAAAGTTTATAGAAAAGCTTTAGATAAAAAACTAACAAAACAAGAAATTCAAGAATCTTTAAAGCAACTAAACAAAGTTTATAACAAAGGATTTTCAAATGGATTTTATTTTAAATCTCCAACATCTGATGACTTCTCAAAATCAGAACATTCTTCATCAACTCAATCAAAACAATTTATTGGAAAAATAAATCATTATTATCCAAAAATAAAAGTTGGTCTTTTAAAAATCAACACAAATTCATTAAAACAAGGAGATGAAATTTACATAATTGGAAAAACAACAGGTTTAATTAAACATAAAATAATTTCTATGCAGATTAATCACAAACCAATTAAGATTGCAAAAAAATCTCAAGATGTTGGAATCTTACTTCCTTTATGCAGA
This sequence comes from Candidatus Woesearchaeota archaeon, assembly GCA_964424875.1. Lineage (GTDB taxonomy): Archaea > Nanobdellota > Nanobdellia > Pacearchaeales > GW2011-AR1 > ARS1285. The sequence continues at coordinate 698 of CAYRKK010000110.1, read as the reverse complement.
AAAAATGATAAAGTTTATAAGATTGTGAGGAAGTAAAAACTTTTTAATTTTAAAACCACCAAAAACCTTATAACCTCAAGAACAATTAATAAAACATGGAACAATTATAACAAATAGACAAATTATTTGAAGAAAAAGAAAGATAAATTAAAGAATAAGTTATAAAACAAGCAACCCAAGAAGTAGAAAAAGCAGCAGATAGAGAAATGAAACTTCTTGATTTTGAGTTATTTTATTCTTTATTATTAAAAAACGAAAATACTATTGAATGGGTCAAAGAAAAAAAGATTGGAACAAAGCTTTAGAACAAGCAGAAGGAGATTGTGAAAAAGCAATGACTATCTTTGTTTCTTAGAAAACTTATAAAAAAATTAACTAAGCCAAATATTTTTCTCTTGAACATAACAAAAAATATCATATAAAACTCTTTCACATTTTTCAGGTTCTCCAATCATATGTTCTTCAATTGTTTTTTCACTAAGATTGCTCCCTTGTATAATGTTTCTTAAAGATTCTTGCAGATTTAAATTAGAATTCCTCAAATCACCAATAACACTTTCATAATACTCAAAAGCATTCCTATATTTAACACCCTCATAAAAATTTTCAAATTCTTTTAATTCAAAATCAATTAACCCAACATCATCATCCATTAATATAATTCTACAAATTATTATTTAAATAATTATGTATTCCAA
>CAYRKK010000109.1:0-2498 GCA_964424875.1 Candidatus Woesearchaeota archaeon | reverse complement strand
TTCAAAAACAATTATAAACTAATATATCTTTCTTATAATAATAAAATGGCAGAAAAAATAAAAATAACTTTTTTAGGAACAGGAAGTGCAATTCCAACTATAACTCGCAATCATAGTGCAATCTATTTTAAATACAAAAATGAAAACATTTTAATTGATTGTGGAGAAGGAACTCAAAGACAATTAAGAAAAGCAAAAATCAATCCTTGCAAAATAACAAGATTATTAATAACTCACTTACACGGAGACCATGTTTTTGGAATTCCAGGACTTTTCCAAACACTTAATTTAAACAATTACAATAAAACTCTTGAAATTTATGGTCCAAAAGGTATAAAAAGATTTATTAAGGATATCTTTAAAACATTTAATTTAACAAAGGCAGTAAAAATTAAAATAAAAATTACAGAAATAAGTAAAAGTGAAGAAGTAAGCAAGTTAAAACTATCAGAATTCCTCAATGTTTTTGAAACAAAAGATTTTACTATTTCAGCTTTACCTCTAGAACATGGAATTCCAACACTTGGTTATGTTTTTCAAGAAAAAAATAAATTAAAAATAAATAAACAAAAACTAAAAAAACTAAATCTTTCAACTAAATACAATCCAAAAATAGCAAAACTATTGAAAAAAAAGAATATTAAAATAAAAAATAAAACAATAAGATACCAAGATTTAACATATCTTGAAAAAGCAAGAAAAATATCAATTATTCTTGACACAAAGCTTTGCCCTAATATAAAAAAATTAACAAAAAATTCTGATTTAGCCATTATTGAATCAACCTCTTTAGATAAAACAAAATACAAACACCTCACAGCAGAACAAGCAGCACAAATTGCAAAACAAGCAAAAACAAAACAACTTATTCTAACTCATATCAGCCAAAGATATGAATTTAAAGAAAACCTGCTTCTCAAACAAGCAAAAAAAATTTTTCCTAACACAAAGATTGCTAAAGATTTTATGAGCGTAGAGGTTTAAACACCATAAAACCAAGTATGAGGTTCTAATTCCCCAGCTTCATACTGACTTTTAACAGTTTCTAATAAAACTTTTAGATTAAAATGTTCATTCATTTCTAATCCTTTAATAGTTTTTAGCCTTTGAATATTCTCAATAAAATCTTTCATAATATAATCTCCTACTTCAGTAAATTGATTTCTCCAAAATTGAGAGTCAACCATTCTTAAGTTTTGTTGCATTAAAGTGAGAGAAAATAGATAATCAGACCTTTCAAAATTTAATTTTGCATCAGCATAAACAGGAGAAAATAAAGCACTAGATCTATTTTCAGGATTAACACTTTTACCAAAACAAAAATATAGCCCCCATGAATTATAAGCAGGAGTGGTATTACTAAAACTTTGAGAAAATCTGATTAAACCATTTTCAATGTTAATTCCATATCCTATTTGTTCTAAAAGATCTTCTTCAGGAACTCCTATCTTACTAACTAAAAAATCAGGAAGAGGATCATCAGAAGATAAACCCCATTCCAGTCTCAAGGTTTTTCTACCCAACTCTTTCCAAGATAATTGAGAATCACAAACTCCATCAAATAACCTACTAATTAATCTTTGATTTGCTCCTGTTTGCATAAATACAAGATTATCAAGTTATTTTTAAACATTTATATAAACCAAAACACTATCCCTTTAAGTCTGATTTCATTCAACCTTTCTTATGCCCTCTCACTTTCCCACGCCCCTTAACATTCCCACTCCCCTTAACCCTCTTATACCTCCTAACCAAATAATACAAAAGCACAGCTAAAAAAACTATAAAAACAATTATTATAAACATAACAAAAGAAGAATCTGAAAAACTTCCTAATGAAGATAATTTTGCTGTATCAATATTTTCTTTTGATCCTGAAATAGACATAAAAAATACAGATAATAACAAAAATGAAAAAAACAGCATTAAGATTATAATTCCTGCTATATAAAAAACAAAACTATCCCTAGCTTTTTTATTTTTTATAATCTCCATAAATTAATAAATTATTTCCTTTATTTAAAGTTTATTCTAAGTTTAAAATAGTCTAACTATATCCCTAACTACACCCCTAGCTATCCTAACTAAACTAACTATCCCTAACATCCAAAGAACCCAATGACCGTGCCAATCTAAATAAGTCAAAGCTCAATTATTCTTCTTTCTTAGCCATACTTGCTGGAGAAATAAAGATGATTGTATCTCCTCTTAAAAAAGTCAACCCAACACTTCTTCTCTCATCTCCATCAATAATCTCTTTTGCATTATCTAATACAACATTAATATGTATATCAAATGCTAAAAGAGTTCCAACCATCAATCGATTGTTTTTAAGTTGAACCAATACTTCTTTACCCTTAGCATTGTTCAACACATCAAGCGGCCTCTCAATTCCATTAACCATATCAAAAGATTATCTGTTAAGTTTTTAAAGGTTTCTGTGTTGTCAGTATCTCCGATTTAAGTGTCTATCAGAAATACTTATCAGTATTAAATTT
>CAYRKK010000108.1:1396-2516 GCA_964424875.1 Candidatus Woesearchaeota archaeon | reverse complement strand
CCCTTTTTAATAAAACTTTATAAATCCTAATTACCTTTATATCTTATGCCTAAAAAAAGAGTTATTAAAAAATCAAGCAAGATAATATCAAAAACCCCTGTAATTAGTATTAAAACTTCTAAAAAATCAAAAAAATCTTTAAATAATTTTGAAAACCAACTTGAACAAGAAATCCAAGAAGTTGAACAATGGATTATTGAAAGAAAAAAATTCTTTAAAAAACTTGTATGGGTTGTTGTAATGATTGTAATTCTTTTAATTATTTCACATTTTTATCTAAGAGTTAATGGTGTTGGGATTTGAATACTTCAAAAATACCAAAATCCCAACCACAAAAACTTTAAATACCTTTCATATGACTTATTATCATGGCAAAAGCAAAAGAAGCAAAAGGTAAAAAACCACACAAAAACAAACCTACTTCAAAAAAATACACAAAATATAAAATTGAAGGAGATAAAATAATAAGAGAAAAATCATGTCCAAGATGCGGTCCAGGAGTATTTTTAATGAAAGCAAATAATAGACTATATTGCGGCAGATGTCATTATACTGAATTCTTAAAAAAAGAGAAATAACAAATTATATAAATCCAAATGTCTTAAATAAAAAATGAAAGAAATTTTAATAAACAGAGGAGAGCTTGAAGAATTAAAAAAAGAAGTTCAAGGAATAAAATCAACAATAGAGATACTTCAAGATAAAGCAATGATGGAAGAAATTAGAGAAAGCGAAGAAAACAGAAGACAAGGAAAAGAAATAAGAAAATTAAATATCTAATATAGCTTATGAGATCCAATTGAATCTATCCATATTATTTTATTATAATCATCAATAACATAAATCATCCTTATATTTGAACCAAGCCAACAACTCCATTTTCCAATTAATTTTCCTTTTAATAGATGAGCACCCAACTCCCTCCTAGGATTACTCTTAAGCCTCTTAAGTTTTTCTAAAACATCTTTTCTAAATCTAATATAATCATCTAATTTCTTTTCAACTCTTTTATTTGAACTATAAATTTCATACATGAAATGAATAACAAAACAGAATTGATAAGTCTTTTGTAATCTCTATAATAAAATCAACAAAACAGTGCCTGATTTTAGACAGGATT
>CAYRKK010000108.1:0-1296 GCA_964424875.1 Candidatus Woesearchaeota archaeon | reverse complement strand
TATAAACCCTAGAAGAACCAGTGTGACACCAGAAAGGTACCTCTTAGCTCTTCTGGGGAAAAAGAGGTGATAGTAAATAGAATACAAAGGAGTATTTAAACCTTTCGGTATGTTGTAACTTACAAATGACATCAGTATAATTTACTAAATTAAATATATCTAATAACTAGAAAGCATTTATAAGTATTATTGTCCTCAGCTTAAAATGGGTTTTGAAGAATTCCTACCTAAAGAAGAGGAAACAGAAATTATCCCTAGTGAAAACATTAATGAAATTGAAAAAATAAGTCCAATCCAGGTTTATGATGTAATCACAAGTAAAAAACCAGACTGGCAAACTATTATCTATGATTTAATTAATTCAGAACAACTTGACCCTTGGGATATTGACCTAGTCATATTAACAAAAAAATATTTTGAAAAAATAACTGAATTTGAAGAAAACCCTGATTTTTATGCTTCAAGCAAAGTTTTGTTAGCAGCATCACTTCTTTTAAGAATAAAATCAGAATTTTTATTAAACAAACATATTAAATCAATAGATGAAATTTTATTTGGCAAAAAACCAGAACAAAAACAAATTTTTGAAAAAATAGAAATCAATGAAGATGATCTCCCTTTTTTAACACCAAAAACTCCTATGTCAAGATTAAGAAGAGTTACTTTACCAGAACTAATGCAGGCCTTAAACAAAGCAATGAACACAGAATCACGGAGAATTAAAAGAGAAGTTGCAATTAAAAGAGCTCATAAACTTTCTTATGTTGACATTCCTCAATTTAAAAGAATTGATTTAAAAGACAGAATTAAACAATTTTATGCAAGAATTCTCACAGCATTAAAAAAACCTCAACCAAAACCCATAAACAAAATAGGATATTCAAAACTTATTGGAGAACAAAAAGAACAAAGACTTGCCTGCTTCCTGCCTCTTCTTCATTTAAGCAATAGCAAAAAACTCTGGCTTGAACAAGAAACACATCTTAATGAAATTTGGATATTTCTTTATCAATACTTTGAAAAAAACAAAGACCAGTTTATAGAAGAATTAGAAGAAGATATTGAAGAAATGAAACAAGAATTAGAAGATTCAGAAAATAATAAACAAACCGAAGATGTCGAAGGCGAAAAGATTACAGGCCTTGAAAAAGCAAGACAAAAACAAAAACAAAAACAAAAAAAAGAATTACAAGAACAAATTGCAAAAGAACTTAAACAAGAATTAGGCCAGGAAATCAATAAAAAAATAACTAATATTCAGCACCAACAAGATATTGAGGATGTTACTGGGTTTGA
>CAYRKK010000107.1:0-2519 GCA_964424875.1 Candidatus Woesearchaeota archaeon | reverse complement strand
CCCGGCAGGGGCATAACCACCTCACAACAACCCTGTCAAGAACCTTGCTATGAAAACTCTTGATAAAAAGAAAATAGCAAGACTTAAAGTGATTATTACTGGAAGATATCTTAAACCTTGTTTTTCATCTCCTTTGCTTACCAACCCTAATACAAGAGATGAAAAAGTTCCTATAACAATCATAAAAATAATTGAGAAATATTTTATAAAATTAATAGAAACATTTACTTTAGAAAGTGTGAATGGAAGATTCACATTTGCATCTGTTTCTGGCAATCCTGAAAGAATATTTGTAAGAACTTCTACTAAAACATTTGACAAAGAAAATAATAAGGGTGCAAATATTGATACTGCTAAAAATATAAAAATTACATACATTAAAACACTTGAAGCTGCTCTTTTTTCTACAAATCCTCTTTCTCTCATGCTTACTGCAGTTTGTTCAAGTAAAATTGCAAGGTCTCCTCCTGCCCTTATTCCTGAGATTATTAAAAGAATTGTTTTGTTTATTTTTTCAGATTTTATTCTTTTAGACAAATCCATTAAAACTTTTTCAATATCTTTTCCAGTAGTTAAGTCTTTTCCTGTTTGTAAAATTTCTTTATCTAAAGGTGCAAATTCAGGTCTTGAACTTAATAAAATAGCTCTGTCTATTGTCATTCCTGCTCTTAGGTTGCTTGACATTAATTGAAGAAAATCTGGAAAAACTTCTTCTAATTTTTTAATTCTTGCTGATTTTTCCAAAGCTGTTTTAATGTAACTATAGATGACTCCTAAAAATATTGTTAAAAAAAATGCAATTAAAGAGTAGATTAAATTTTTATAAAAAATAAATATTAAAGATGCAACTAATAATGCTAATAAAAATGATATAAAAATCACTTTTTTTAAATTTATTTTTTCTTTATAATCTTTTTTTATCATTTTACAATAAACTTGGTCTTTTTGATTTTATTAGACCTAAAAACATTATCTGGGCTATTACAACAAAAACAAATAAAGCTATAAATAAAAGGGGGGCCATTTTTTCTGGGATGTTCACCATTGAGGAAATTATTGTTAAGAAAGTAATTGACAATGTTGGAATTATTACAGTTATAAGCATGTACATAACAATTAAGGGGTTTAACTTGCTTCCATAGTCTTGTATTTGAATAAGTTGTTCTTCATTTAATGCTTTAATAGTATCTCTTATAACAATACTCATATCACTTCCTGCAACTATTCCATTACTAATCTGCCATAAAGTTCTTCTAAAGAAAATGGAAGGGTTTTCATTTCCTAAATCATCTAAAACCATTGGTTCTGGTTCTCCAGAGTTCATTCTTTTTACAGCTTTTTTAAATTCAGAACTTAAAACTCCATAATCACTCGAAGATATATTTGTAAGAATAGTGAAAAGAGGAATTCCTGAATTAAGCTGAACTAAAATATCTTCTAATGCTGGAAGGAGATTTTTTTCTATATTTTTCTGCTTTCTTGAAACATAAATTTTTGGATATACAAGCTGGCTAAATAAACCAAAAGATGAGAATAATAATGCAATTAAAAAACCAAATAAAATAAAGTATTTAATTGATAAAAGAAATAAAACTGTTGTTGAAACAGCAAGGATAAATACAAAATGTATAAAAAAACTATTCAAGCAAATGGCAATGTACTCTTCTCTGCTTAAACTTATATCAGAATTTTTAAGATAGGTTCCTAATTTGGATTTTTTTTTATGCCTGATTTTTGAAGAAAGAAATTTTGTTTTTTTCTTTAATCTATCTACTCCTGAAAATGTAAAAGGAATTTTAAATTTCATTTTAATATTATTGTTCTAAAATTTTCTTGATATCATTCCTTGAAATATCTTTAAACAGTTCTTCTTTATCATGATAATAAAGATTCATTATTTTACCAAGGTCATTCAAATTTCTTATTTTATTTTTAATAAGCCATAAGATAATTTTTCTTTTTTCATCTAAGTCGTTGTTCATTTCTTTTTGAGACATTCCTGTATTTCGTGTTATTTCTTCAAAAAATTTTGAACTTTCACTGTGTTTAATCATTTTATCTCCTTCTGGAATCCATCTATAAAGAATATTTGCTCTTGCATTATCTTCATCAGATTCAAATTCTGCTATTTGTAATACTCTTCTTATTCCTTTTCTTCTATCTCTGAATACAACAACATTTAGATTAACTGCATTTAATAAATTTGGAGGAACATTTAATGGAGGATTTGTTAGTCTTGATATTGTTTCAGCAGCAGAGTTTGCATGCAATGTTGCATATACACTATGTCCAGTATGCATAGCTTCAAATAAAACTCTTGCTTCTTCTTCTCTTCTCATTTCACCTAAAACAATCCTATCAGGCCTCATTCTTAAAGAGTTTACAAGAAGGTCAAGCATTGTTACTGCTCCTTTTCCTTCGGGGTTTGGAGACCGGGTTACTAAAGGGCACCAATAAAGAAAATCAGGAAGCATTAATTCTCTTGTATCTTCTACACTTATTATTCTATGATTTGGAGG
>CAYRKK010000106.1:0-2523 GCA_964424875.1 Candidatus Woesearchaeota archaeon | reverse complement strand
CCATTCTAAAACCAACTCAGCATTCTCAATATCCATTAAATCTTCTAAAACCTCTCTTCGAGCTTCTTTTAAAATAGGAAAATCTCTACTTATTTTATTTAAAGCACTCATTAAAAAAAATGAATTCATTTGCTGTTTCCCAACACTTTTCCTTCTTCCTTTATAATTCCTTAAAATCATCAAACTTCTTGCAGCACAATGTCTAAATCTTCTTTTCAAAACTTCTGTTTTTAAAATAGCTTCTTCTATTATAACTCTTAAATCTTTAGGACTCAAAACTTTCAAAGCTTCATCAATTGGTAAATTTTCACCAGCAAAATAAAAACCATTATCATTAATCCCAATTTCAATATCTCTTCCAACTTTTTGTCCTATTAAATAACCAATAGCCCTTGATAAGGCGTCATTAACTCGCCTCCCATACAAACTATGAAAAATAACATAATTTTTTTCACCTTTATAATACTCCATAATTAATCTACCTTCATGAGGTATTTTAGCATATTTATATTGCTCATAAAAATAATTATAAATCGCCTTAGAAACACTTTTTTCACAATAACAATATTCTTTAATAAATTCAATAATTTCTTTATTATTTATTTTATTTTCAAATTTCTGATTCATCAACTTTCTAAACCTTCCAATTTCTAAAGCAGAATCAAAACTCAAAGGCAATTGTTCAGAAAACCAATTAGGAATAGTGGGATTTCTCCTAATTGCACTTTTGACATATACATTCATACCCCTTGTAAACATAAATTCATATTTTTTACCTCCTAAAACAAAAACATCTCCTAATTTCATTTTTTCTAAAAAACTTTCATCAATCATTCCAATTTTTTGATCTTTTCTCTCTCCTGCACCAATTACAACACTAATAAAACTTTCTTCAGGAATTGTTCCAATATTAGTCATATAAATAACCCTAGCCATTTTTCCCCTTTTTCCAACCTGCTTTGTTTCTTTATCATACCATATCTTAGCATAAACATTCTTATGTTCAAGAGCATATTCTCCAGACAAATAACTAACAACAGCCATAAAATCTTCTTTACTTAAATCAGAATAACAATAACTTTTCTTAATAAAATCAAATATCTCATTAATATTCCATATTTTTTGAATACACATACCATAAATCTGTTGACTTAAAACATCTAAACAATTTTTTGGAAAAAATATTCGATCAATTTTTCTTTCAACAAACTCTTTACACAAAACACTACACTCTACTAAGTCATCCCTGTCTAAAACAATAAACCTTCCCTTTGAAACATCATTTAATCTATGTCCTGCTCTTCCAATCCTTTGCAATGCCCGTGCAGAACTTTTAGGGCTCCCCAATAATATAACTAAATCAATAGAACCAATATCAATTCCCAATTCCAAACTAGTGGATGTCACAACAACCTTTAATTTCCCCTCTCTTAATTTTTCTTCAACATCAAATCTATACTCTTTACTTAATGATGAATGATGTGCAGCTATCCCTTCCATATAATTCTCAGGAAACATTTCCTTTAAATGATTAATAATTCTTTCAGTAGCTGCCCGAGTATTTGTAAAAATAACAGTTGTTTTATGGTTTTGCACTAATTTATCAATTAAATTATACATCAATGAATGGAGATTGTATTTGCTTGTATCAATTAAATCACTAGCTCCTGTTAAAACCTTAATATCTATTTTTTTAAAAGTTTGAACCTCTGCAATTAAACAATCTCGATTCATTCCCACTAAAAAATTAGCAACCTTATCTAATGGAGCAATTGTAGCACTTAAACCAACTCTAACAGGAGTAATCTTGCTTATATCCTCCAATCTTTCTAAACTAATACTAAGATAAACTCCTCTTTTATTATCTAAAGAATGAATTTCATCAATAATCACAAATTCAACACCATAAAATAATTCAATAAATTTTTTAGTAGTTAAACTAATTGCTAAACTTTCAGGAGTTGTAATAAAAATATGGGGAGGATTTTTTAACATTTTTGCTTTTTCAGAACTTGAAGTATCTCCTGTTCTCAACCCCACTCTGATTTTTTGAAGTTTAATTTCTTTTTTATTTGCTAATTTATAAATTTCATCCATAGGATTAACTAAATTAACATAAATATCATTATTTAATGCCTTTAAAGGACTCGAATAAACACAATAAATTTTATTTTCTAACTCGTTTTTTCTTGCTAATTGAACTAAATAATTTAAAATACTCAAAAAACTAGTCAAAGTTTTTCCACCCCCCGTACTAGCAGATATAAGAATATTTTTCCTCTCAAAAATAGGCATAACTCCATATAACTGGCTATCTGAGAACTTTTTAAATTTACCAAAAAACCATTCTTTAACTAAAGGGTCTAAAATTCTAGATAAATCTATTGAATTTCTCAATTTAGTTCTAGGATATTTTTGGCCAACCATCAATAACCATCTAAATCAATATTTTTAAATCTTTATAAGGACTAGGCTACATCCCAAATAAAACCTCAATAGAAAGTTAGCTAATTTTTTCAAAAT
>CAYRKK010000105.1:0-2658 GCA_964424875.1 Candidatus Woesearchaeota archaeon | reverse complement strand
TACTGGACAGATGAAGCTCGTGAGTTATTTGAAGAGTGTGTTAGTTATGTTGTTGAAGGAGAGCCTGCTCCTGAGCCAGAACCAGAACCTTCTCCAGAACCAGAACCTGGAGAACCTGTTTGTTTTGAAAATATAGATTGTGGTGAAGATGAATATATTAGTGATAGGTATTGTGGAATTGATGAAAATGTTTATCAAGATTATAAAAGATTTGAATGTTTGAATCCTGGAATTGCTGAAAGTTATTGTAGTAATTTAACAGAACCGGAATTAATTGAAGAATGTTCTTTTGGTTGTTTAGATGGGGAATGTTTGGCTGAAGAGCCTGAACCTGAACCTATTCCTGATCCTGGAGAAGTTCATGATGTTGGGTTGGTTGAAAATTATGATGAATTTAATCATATTATTAGATTAAAAAATCCAAGTAATGAAGTTATAGAAGAAGATGTTCCTCAATTACAATGTAATCAAGAATATGATTTTCAGTTTAGAATAATAAATAATGGAGATGTTATTGATGATGTTGAGATTAATCTTACAATAATGAATTTAACAGATATTGTTTTTAATCAGTTTAAAACAAAAACAGATTTAGGTATTGGAATTGGAACAACAACTGGTAATAAAAATAATTTAAATTTTAATTTTGAATCTGGTTTTTATAGTGTTTTAGTTGAAGTTGGTATTGTTGATTTTAGTGATGACAACCTTTTAGATAATACAGCTACAAGAGAGATTGAAATTGTTTGTGCTTAAAAAAGTTTTATTTCTATGAATAAATTACAGAAAGCTTTAAATATAGTGTTACCTAATATAATAACAGGTGTTACCTAAATTAATAATACATATGTTGAAAATGAAACTGCTAAATAATTCACAGATAAAAATAATTGAAGAGATTTTGAGAAATCCAGGTATTAACTTAAGAGGGATTATTGAAAAAACAAAGCTGTCACCAAATTATGTTTCTGAATATGTTAATCTATTAGTGAAAAAAAAGATTCTTAAAGAAGAAGTATTAAAAAAGAAAAGAGTTTATCTTAGAAGATTTTTTCTTGATTTTAAAAATGTTTTAACAAAAAATATTTTTTTATTAGTTAAAGAAGAAAGAAAAGAAGATTTTTTTGAAAAATATCCTAAATTAAGGCCTATCTTTGAGCAATTAGTGGAAGAAGTTAAAGGAATTGATTTTGTTTTGATTTATGGAAGTTATGCTCGTTTAGCTGCTGGAAGGGATAGTGATTTAGATATTTTAATTGTTGGTAAAATAAAAAATAAAGAAAAAATAAGAGAAATCTTAGTTACATTAGATATAGAAGTTAGTATAAAAATTGAGAATTATTCTGATTTTAAAAAAAGAATAAATAATGATTTACATCAGCAAATTTTAAAGGACAATATATCGATTTATGATTCTGGGAAATTTGTTGAGAGTATTGCTTAGAAAAGTTTATTATACTAATTGTTATTTATTTTTACATGGGAATTGAGAGAGTTAAGTTTAGTAGATATAGGGGTGAAGAATTATATTTTATAATTGGTGAAAAACAAGAAAGAAAATGGAAATTTTCTGAAAGAGATTCTTGGGATGTTTGTTGGTATGAACTTCAGGCGACTCCAGAACTTTGTCAAAAAGCTGAAGAAGAATTAGATAAACAATATGAGGCTGAAGCTAGGGGAAAAGGGTTTAGAGTTTTTAGTTGAAGAAAGTGATTACAATAATTCTTATAAACCCTTGTAAGTTGGTTTATCAATTGGATTAATTGAACCAGAAAAAGGAGTTGTTTATTTTTTAGTTGATTATATTGCTCGTAATGGTGATTATTTTTTTAGGCAGATTAGGGCTAGAAATCCTCTTGAAGAATCAGATGGAGAAAATAGTGCTGTTATCGGAGTTCCAAAATCTTTTTTAGAAAGTTTATCTTCTTTAGAAGTTGGAGAAAGATTAAAAACAGCTTATGATATGAGAAAGTCAGAAAGTCCTTCTTTAGATAGTTTAGAGGTTATAGAAATTAAAAGAGATATTGATGAAGCAGGTATTTCTTTAGGTAATCTTCGTTGTAGATAGTTATTATTTCTAATTTATTTATCTTGCCAAGCAACAAAACCAATTGCAATTAAATGAAGAATTCCTCCGACTTTGGGAATTATTGGAGCAAGACTAAACCATGCTGGATGTTTTCTTTTTTCAAAAATACGCCATCTTGCTATGATTAAGATTATGAATAATGCAATCCATCCTAATATTGGAATTAATACTAAGAATACCCAAGCCCAATGAAATCCTCCTAATTCAAGCATCATTGCAATATTTGCAATTGGTATCCAAGCAAGCCATGGTTTTTTGTATTTTAATTTTTTAGCAATTGTATACCATGCTAAAGAAGTGTAAATGTAAAGTCCTAATATTAAAAGAAAAACAATTAGAATTCCAAGAGTTATTAAAACTCCTAAAAATAATCCTCCAATTGCTCCTGAAGAAAAAGATTTTGTTAAAGGGCCTGCAAATTGGCAGTTTTCAAGAATCTGTTCTGCTGTGACTGCTGTATTCTCTTCAATTGATTGCAAGAATTGAGTGCATTGTTCAAGTGTCATAATTAATATAATTAAATAAGGTTTTTAAGGGTTTTGGGTAAAAAATTATTACGATGTTAAAAA
>CAYRKK010000104.1:0-2697 GCA_964424875.1 Candidatus Woesearchaeota archaeon | reverse complement strand
TCCCCTGTCAACAGAACCTTGGTTTAAGATTAAAGCATCTTCCATATTATATCCATCATGAGTCATAACAGCTACAACTACATTTTGTCCTGCGGGGTGAACATTTAAAGTATCATAAACAAAACTTCTAACTAGGGGTCTTTGAGGATAATGTAAAATACTTACATCAGTATCAATTCTATTAAAGAAATTAGCAGCATATAATCCTAATCCTTGTTTCTGGGTTTTACTACCTCTATTTAATCTCGATGATTGATCATAATTAGCATAAGGAACTAAAGAAGTAACAACCCCTAATAAATCAATTTTATCAATTTCTAAATGTGTATGCTCTTCTGTTAAATCTTCTTTAATTAAAGCAACCAAAGCATTTTCTTCTTCAGCAGCATCCAAATACTCTATAATCCCATTTCTAATTAAATCATCCCATTTTAAATCATCTTTTCTTAATAAATTTTTATACTCTTCAGTTAATCTACTCTTGCCATTTTCAACAATAATCAGAGGTCTCATAACTCTTCCAATTTCTGTAGACAAAAGAATATTATCCAAAGCTTTATCATATTTAATACCTAATTCAATTGGCAACTCTCCTTGTCTTCTTTTTTCTTTTAATCCTTTAATAAACTCAGAAGAATCTTCAACATGCCCTACAAATCTTCCATTTAAAAATGCATCTTTCCCCTCAGCATCAATATCTTTTTTTAATTTAAATTCATTAAGAATTTTAATTAATTTTTCTTCATTTAAACTTGGCATAGTTGAAATTTTTGATAACAAAGCTAAATTTTTTCTTAAACCAATTTCAGTGCCTTCAGGAGTTTCTACAGGGCAAAATCTTCCATAATGTGTTGGATGTAATGTACGAGCTAAAAAATTCTCTTGTTCTCCTGGAAGCATTGAAGAAACTCTTTGCAACTGAGATATAATAGCAAGATAATTTGTTTTATCCATATTTTGAGTAACTCCACTTCTCTCACCAATCCAATTACCAGTTGCAATAGCAGATTTAATTCTATGGGTAAATAAAGTAGATTTAGCAATTGTTTTTATTGAATAAAACTTTTTCCTTTTTTGAATCTTCTGCAATGAATGCTGAATATCTCTTAATAAAATATTCATATTAATTCTAAACAAATCTCCTAATAAATCTCCAGACATTCTCACTCTTTTATTTGCATAATGGTCTTTATCTGTTAAATTACTTGGAGTTTTTTTAGCAACAAAAAACTGTTTAATAAATTTGCACAATGTAATTGCCTTTTCAATTCGATGTTCTTTTTTTAAACCAATATGAGGCAAAAAATAAGAATCTAACCTTTGTTTTATTCTATCTAAAATTTCTTTTTTTGTTCCTTGCAAAGAAGTCTGTTCTGCAATAGCCATCATAGCTTCTTCTTCTGTTTGGATATTTGCATATTCATATAAATTAACAATTAAACTATCATTTTCTTTTCCAACATATTTTGCAATATCACTCTCCCTATTTAATCCTAATGCTTTTAATATAACAATAATTGGAATATTTTTAAATCTTGAAAAACTAACTTCAACAATTCCTTCATTTGTATTAGTAATTGAAATTGGAATTCTATAACTTCCTCTTTTTGAAAACAACCTCAACATAATATTATCTTTTGATTTTTCAATAAAAGGCTGGTTTTCAGCTAAATCCTCTGCCATGACAATTACTCTTTCATTACCATTAATAATAAAATAACCTCCAGGATCTTTTGGATCAATATACTCTTTAATTAATTGTTCTTCATCAAGATGAGATAAATTGCAAACACCACTTTTAACAATTATTGGAATTTCCCCAATTTCAACATCATGACTCTCTAATTGTCCTGCTTGCTTTATTGTAATTTCAACATTAACAGGAGATGAATAAGTTAATCCCCTTATTCTCGCTTCTGCAGGAGTTATAAGGTGAGAACTTCCATCTGCTTCAAAAATATGAGGCCTTCCAACATTTATTTTGCCTAATTTAATTTCAATATCTTCTGAAGGAAGAGTTTCATTTAATTCATTAATAATCTCTTGCATCCTATGGTCAATGAAATTATTAAAACTCACAATATTTGATTCAATTAAACTATGTCCCTCTAAATATTTTTTCACAAGAAGATGTTCTTCTTTTTGCTGTGATTTTTCAAGTTTCATTTTTATTCTTTTATTTAGTGTTTTTATAGATAATTATTTTTATAATCCTTTATCTATTTTGTATAGTTTAATTAAACTGCAACAACCCTATAATAAATTGTTGTTTTATTCTCTTCATTTTTTCTTTCAATCTTAATAACATTCCCCACTTCACTGCCTTCAGGTAATACAGGGTCAGTAATTTTAATTTTAGGTAATTGAACAAGAGAAATATTCAAACCTGAAGTTAGTTTATCAGCTTCTTCTGGCTTAAGTTTTGTATGATTGGGCTGTAAAACATGCATTTTAGGTTTAAGATTTGCGATATTTCAGTTAAAGGAAAAATTATCAAAATAATAATATATTTACCATTAACAACTTTATAATAGTTATAATTAAATCAATAAAAAGCTTTATAAACCTTTTGGTTTGAAATTTTCCTTAACCATTTCCAATGACTTTTTTCAAACACAACAATCCTTATAAAATATATTTTTAGGTGATTAGTGTAATTCCGGACTAAACTACCCTCCTTATACATATATCAAATAA
>CAYRKK010000103.1:0-2699 GCA_964424875.1 Candidatus Woesearchaeota archaeon | reverse complement strand
ATCCAAAGATGATGTTTTCAAACTTATTGGAAACATAATGATAAAATCAGATAAAGACAAAATTGAACAAGAATTAAAAAAGAAACAAGAACTTCTTAAACTAAGATTAAAATCAATAGAGTCTCAAGAAAAAGATTTATCAAAACAAGCAGAAGAACTTAAAAAAGAAGTCATGAAAAAGATAAAATAATTCTAAAGATTTAAAAATAACAATATAATAATTCTTTTAAATGGAAACTCTTCAACAAATCTTGGAATCCAATGAAATAGTATTTTTAGATACAAGTGCAAAAGGAGGACCCTCTGATGGGCGGAAAGGGTTTCTTAAAATTCTTAGGGCTTGTCAAAGATATAAATATATTAATCCTGAGGTGATACAGCAAGAATCAGAAGCAATAACTAATTTTATGTCTGCTCTTCAACATCCATCATCAAGAACAATTGAACAGGTAACAAAAGAAATATATTTTTTTAAAGATAAAATAAACGATCAAATAAATAGGCTCTCAAAACAAAAAGTAGAAGAGGATTTAGGAAGAGATAATCAACAAGCACTCAATGAACTTTATCAAAAAGTAAAATTAGTTTCTCAAACTTCTAAAAAAAATGAATGGAATACTCAAAATCCAGGGTACGCTTTATTATCAGAAATGATTATTTTGTTAAATCAAAAATTATATCCCAGAAAAGATTCAAGGGAAAATAGAGTAAATAGAAATCAAGGAAAACTCAAAATACCTCCTAATCTTAAAACAGATGAAAGATTAGTTGCAGCAGCTTATTATTGCTCTCTATCATTAGATAAAATTGCAGTAGTTGCTAGAGATAATGATTTTGCTAATTTATTCTCAGAATCTTACCCTTTATTAGGTTCAGGTGTTTTTTTACCTTATAACAATAATTTTAGATGTGTAGTTAAATCTCATCTTCCTGAATTATACAAATTAGCACGTGGGGGCAATTATAAAAAAATTAAGATTAGGGCCCGTAAAAATCCCTTTCCTGATTCTTTTACTCTCATTAATAATCACTCGGCATCAGATGAAACAAGAAGAAAAATATTAGAATTATGGCAAGATTTTAATTCAACCCCTTAAATTAACTCTCATTCCATCACAACAAAAACACCACAGAAATCTTTATAAACTTCATAGCTTAATTCTTATTTATGGTATTTGAAAGTATAAAAAGAGCATTCTCAGGAGATGATGAACCAGAATATATTGAGATTGATTTAGGAAAAGAAATGAAAAAAGCAAAAGTTATGGTAAGACCTTTTATTTTAAAAAGTTTTGAAGACGTTAATGAAATTCTCAATTCTTTAAGAGAAGGTTATACTATTGCAGTAATTGATATAAAACCATTAAGAGCAAAAGACATAATTGAATTAAAAAGAGCTATTTCAAAAATCAAAAAAACAGCAGATGCTTTAGAAGGTTCAATTGCAGGTTTTGGAGAAAACATTATTTTAGTAACACCTCAATTTGCAGACATTCACAAGCCTGTTCATTCAAGACCAATTTCTAAAGATGTTGGGAGAGAGTGAAATTAGGAAAGTTAATAAACCTCAATTAATTTCTAATAAAATAAATATACTCCCAATCCTAGCAACAATTTTTGGGTTAGTTAATGGTTTTTCTCCAATCCCTCAAGCTATTAAAATTTTTAAGAGAAAAAGTGCTAAAGACATTTCTATATTTTCTTATTCTTTAGCTTTTCTAGGAGTTTTTATATGGCTTCTTTATGGAATCCAGCTAAACAAATTACCTATTATAATGGCAAACTCTGCAGGAACCATAACTTTATCTATTATTATAATTGGATGGTTCTTTTATGGAAGATAAATAAGGGTACCCTACAAAACCCTTATATATAATAGCTATATTCTAATTCCATGACAAAACAACCAAAAACCCTATTCATTCAAGCAAAACAGAAAAACCTAAACATAACTCTATCAAAAGCAGAATTAAAAAAACTTCCTAAAAAAATTCTCCTATTATATAGTATACAATACAAACCCTTAGCAGAATCAATCAAAACCCAATTACAAAAATCCAAAATCAAAATACAAAAATTCCAGCAAGTCCTAGGATGCTCTAAAATAAGCAATCCTAATAAACTTCCTATTCTCCTAATAAGTACGGGAAGATTCCATGCACAAAATCTTTATCTCCAAGCCCCTATTATATATATATTAGAAAATAATAAAATAATCCAAATTCCTCAATCAGAGATTAGTGAAATAAAAACCAAAAGAAAAACAGCTCTTCTTAAGTTTCTCTCAGCAGATAATTTAGGAATATTGGTTTCAACAAAACTAGGCCAGGAAAACTTAAAAAAAGCACTAAAAATAAAGCAAAAAATTGAGAAAAAACCAAACAATCAAAAAAAGGTTTATCTCTTTATTTCAAATAATATAGGTATAAATCAATTTGAAAACTTTAATATAGATTCATGGATAAATACAGCCTGTCCTGGATTAATCGTCGACAATCCTTGCATAATTAATTATGATGAATTGCCAAACACATAAATTTTACTACTCATCACAAACAATTTTTTTTATATTCTAAAAAACAATAATCTTTAAAAACCTGTTATAACTTCAAAATTATAACAATGACAAAAAAAATATTTGCAGGATGTTTATTAACAGCAATTTTGCTAACTTTTTCTTTAGTAATGGTTAGTGCTGC
>CAYRKK010000102.1:0-2703 GCA_964424875.1 Candidatus Woesearchaeota archaeon | reverse complement strand
TTATATTTGAAGAAGAAGAAAATTTTTTTGAAAAAATGGTTGTTTGATTGTTCATGACAAGGTTATAATCTTCAATACTTACAAATTCTTTGACTTTATCGCCCCAATAGATATGGGCTAAAGATTGGTAGTAATCTGGTTTGTCTCCAACAACAAAAACTTCATTAGGATATTTAGAGATTATTTCTTCAATGTCTTGATTTATCAATTCTGAATCAAAATCAGAGAAATAAACTGCATCTGGTCCTTTTAAAAATTGAGTTATATCTCCTTTTCCATTAAGGTCTCCGTCTAAGTTGTTGTTTATTTGAAAAAGATAAGGAGATATAAAGATTAAAATTATTATTGTTGAAAAGATTATTTGTTTTTTAAATTGAAGAGGGGTTAGATTTTTTGCTAAGAGAAGTATCATTATAGGAATTATGGTTAGTGTAAGTCTTATTTGAGGGTTTGATAATAGCATTAATAAACAAAGGGTTAGGAATATCATTGTTTTTTTGTTCTCTAAAAATAAAGAAGGTTTGTAAAGTTTCCAGAAGTATATTGGGATTGCTAAAAAAACTAATAGAAGTTTTAAAAGATTTATACCTAAACTATCACCACCCACAGAATAAATCCCTCCTAAAAAAGCAACAGAAATCCCTGCTGTTGTCCTTATGAATGTAAGAAAAGGAAAATTAAAGAGATGATAGTCAAGGATGAAGTAAGGGATCATTCCTATGAAGATTGAAAAAAGAAACAAAAATAGATGATTTAATTTTTTATTATAGAGAAAAGCTAGAGTTAAAAAAATACCAAAATAAAGAATTGGATTCCAGAAACTCCAAGAAAAACCTCCAAGGATTCCTGAAAAAAACAGATAGGAAAGTTTGTTTGTTTTATTATATTTATCAATAAAATAATAACTCCATAAAAGAATTAAACTTACAAATTGAATTGGAGATATCCAAGGTGCTATATACCAAACAATTGGGGAAAGCATCATAAGCCATAGTGCTTTTTTTTCTTTTGTTATTATATAAACTGAATAGATAATTAAAAATAAGAAAATTAAACTTGTAATTTTAAAAAATATAAAATTGTTTGTCAATTTTATAAGAGGAGAATAGATAAATCCAAATGTTAGAGGGTGGGAGCATCTTATTTTAGCAGAGTGCTCTCCTGCAAAAAATTTTGCAGTATCTGCATAATCTCCGATGTCATTAGAGCCGTAATAAGTTGTGGCAAAAGTCAGAATTATGAGGATTAGTGCTATTAAAAGAAACTTCTTTTCCATTTTTAAGTTAATAATGATTACTCCAATAAATATTATAGTTATTCTTTCTTTTTAAAAAGTTTTGGGGGATTTAGTATATGTCTAATAAAACAAGAGAGGTTTGCGAAAATCAGTTTAAATCTCTTATGGGATACAAGGAGCTTGAATCAAACAAAATCAGCCACACTCTCTTCCTTACAAGCTATCCATTCGTTGAGTATTCTATTTTTTTCATCATTTGAACATTCGTGTTTACATACTTCCCTTGTATCAAAGTTTTTAAAAAAACTTGCAGTCTCTGGGCTGAACCATAACTCTTTAAATGATTGATTCATGATTGAACCTATTTTCCCTTCAGATTTATAGGCATTGTTGTGACAAGTGTAAACATTTTGGTCAGCAGCAATAACTGGTACGGTTTCCATATAAAAACATCTAGAATAGTCTCTCTTTTCACTTCCAGTAGACTTATTAAAATATCTTTCATAAGTACTCCCCACCCCAAAACTGCTATCTGTGAGATCTTTAGCTTTTTCTATTTGAGCTATAGCCTCATCCTTAAAAGGGACGTGATAGGTTCTGAAATCTTTCTTCCAAACTGGAGCAAATCTGATATTAGCAATCCCAATGTCTTTGCAAAATTTAGCAATATCAACAAGATTTTTATAATTAATATGACTCACAACACAATTAACCTCAAAATCACAACGAGAATCTTTATTTTCTGCAAATTCTAAGAGGTTCTTTTTTAATTGATAAAAATCTTTTTCAGATTTGTTCCTTATTTGAGAAAAGATAGAAGGACTATGGTAATCTAAAGATACTCTAACCCAGTGTGCTTGGTGCAATAGTTCTGCAGCCTCTCCTGTAAGTTCTTGCCCATTTGTAATCATTGATATTTTTATTCTAGAGTCTAAAGCTCTTTTAAGACTCTCTATTATATAAGGATAGGTTAGTGGTTCTCCTCCTCCTGAAAAAGTGACTGCTTTAACTCCCATATCTCCAAGATTCTCCAAGACTTCAAACATCTTTTCTTTGGGTATCATGTCACTCCTATTGCTTTCAGGGTGTATGCTTGAAAATTCAGGATTATAGACACAATAAAAACAATTATGATTACATCCATTAGTGGGTTTTATTCTTATATATAATGGGGCAGTAACTCTTCCTTCCTTCAATGAAGCCAATTTTTCAGGATGATGAAAAATTTTAAGTATAGAATATTTTCCCCCTTTAATTCCTTGGTTTAAATCAAAATCTTTTTTATGGTCCATTTTAGTTCTCTTTTTTGTAATCCTTCTTTCCTAAGTTAGGGGTATGGATTATTTTTATAAAAAGATTAAAAAAGAGCTATTTAAAAATGTTTGTTATAGGAGGATATAGTTATTATAAGACAGTATCTCCGAACGTAATTAATCATTCTTGAATTACTCCGAAAAGTTTAAATA
>CAYRKK010000101.1:0-2754 GCA_964424875.1 Candidatus Woesearchaeota archaeon | reverse complement strand
ATATCTCAATAATTCTTCCTTTTTTCCCAATACTATATACTCTTGTTTTTCCTATTTTTTCTTGAAGGCCTTCTGCTTCATGAATATGGCCTGAAAGAAAAATATCTGGCTGAAATTGTTCAATTGCTTTTCTTAAACTTTTGCTTCCTGGAATTCCTGAAAATTCTGATTTTGTTTTTGCTGCATGAAGATGGCTGACCATTATTGTTTTTTCCAGATTTTGCTTTTTTATTTTTTCAAAATCTTTTTTTAATTTATTAAATGTTTTTTCTTCATTTAAATTCATTTGCCAGTCAGGACTTCCAATTCCAAATATTCCAATATCTTTGTATTTAACATAATGTTCTCCAACATTCTTAGCTTTGTAAAGCTGTGATAAAAATGCTGCTGTTTCTGAAGATTCCCAGTTTCCTGGAACAAAAACAACCTTTTTTCCTTTTTCTGTAAATGGTTTTATTATATTATCTGTTTCAATTAGTCCTGTCATATCTCCTGTTAAAACAACTAAATCAACATTTTCTTTTTCAGCTTTTTCAGCAAGTTTTTTTGTTATTTTTGAATCTCCGTGAAAGTCACCTGCTGCTAGGATTTTGAATTTTTTGTCTTTTTTGTTAGGAGTTTGTTTTGGTTTTTTCATGATTGTTAGAAGTAGTTAAGGGTTTTAAGGTTTTTGATTTATAATTTTCAATTTTTGAAGAGTCATTGAATGCCTGGATACTTCTCCTTATCTCCAATTCTTTTTTTAAAAAGAACACTCTCATCAAAATTTTCTTTCAATTCAATTAAAAATTCTTTGAAATATAACCAGGTCTCGCTTTCATTAATCAACTCTTTTTTTAAACAAACTGCTAAATATTCATAATAATTGAATAATAAAGTATCATAATGAAATTTGGTTATTTCCTCTTCTCTTTTATTTAACCTTTTTCCATCAATTTTTCCCCTGTATTCGTTTAATTTAATTCTTAGTTCTCTCCTGTTTAATCACCTCATTAAAAATATTCTGCTGATTAAGATTTTGACTTGATTTTAAGGTTTTATAAATCAAAATTACATAAATTATAGTAATTAATAGAGTTGCCAAAAAAATTACTGTCTGCAAAATCAAAAGTATTATTTCAGTATCCATAAGAGCGTCCTAATCCTTTATTAGATCTCTTCACGCTCTTTTTTTAACAGGTTTTTTCGCACTCTTTTTTCTTTTTTCCTTTAAAACTTCTCTAGCTTTTTTAAGGGCTTTTAATCCCTCTTTTTTTATCTGTGTTTTAGTTTTCTTTTTTGTAACTATGATTATTATAAGGAAAAGATTTATTTAAGGTTTTCTAACCGCCAAATCTTCTTTTTCTATTTTTGAATTCTTCAATGCAATTGATTAAATCTTGTTTTTTAAATTCAGGCCACATTTTATCTAAGAAAAACCATTCTGAATAAGTTGATTGCCATGGTAGGAAATTAGAAGTTCGTTTTTCCCCGCCTGTTCTTATTATTAATTCTGGCTGGTCTTGAAGATAAAGATTCTGCTGAATTGTGTTTTCTGTTAATTCTTCTGGAGAGATTTTGTTTTTTAGAATTTTTTTTACAGCTTCTATTAGTTCTTGTCTTCCTCCATAAGCAATGCAGAAATTAACTATTAAATTGTTGTTATTTTTTGTTTGATTTTCTAGTTCAAGGCATTGTTGTTGTAGGTCTTTAGGAAGCAAGGATAAATTTCCAATAAATCTTATTTTTGTTTTGTTTTTATGGATTTTTTTTATATTAATGTCTTTGAAAAATTCTTTCATAAGTTTGTAAAGAAATTCTAATTCATTTTTAGGTCTTGTCTTTATGTTTTCAATAGAAAGTGCATAAAAAGTTAATTGATTGATTCCTAAATCTTTTGCATAATCTAAAAGTTGTTCAACTTTTTCTTTTCCATATTCATGTCCTTTCCAAGGTTGTAATATTAATCTTTTTGCAAATCTTCTGTTTCCATCAAGGATGATTGCTATGTGTTTTGGTTCTGGTGATAACATGCAAGTTTATAGAATTTTAATAATATTTAAGGTTTTTTGTTTTAGGGGTTTTTATAGAGATTAATTAAAAATCTTCCCCTTTATCTATGTGTTCAAGAACATATTCTTGTTTAGATTCTATTAATCTTATCCAGTAGTCTGTATGTACTTTGAGGTGAGGTGGGAGGGGTATTTTTTTCATAAATTCCTTGCATTGAACAGAATCTTTAAGAAATCTTTCACCAAGAAAATAGGGAATTTTTTCATTATTAGGTCTAATAGCTCCTGTATATCTTAAAACTGCAATAAATGCTTCTTGAGCAGTTTCTAAACAAGGATTTAGAACTAATTCACTAGTAGCAAAATCAAATTGTTCAATAGCTTGTTCTAAACTTAAATTTGGATTATATTTTGGTAATGGCATTTTATTAATTAATTAAATTAGAGTTTATTAAGAAATTTTATTTATAAAATTATGTTTTTCACTTTCTCTGCCTTTATCTCTTTAAAACCAGTGTATTTCCAAAGAGCTTTTGGGATTTTGATTGAGCCGTCTTTTTGCTGGTTGTTTTCCATGATTGCAACTAATATACGGGAAGTAGCAATTACAGTGTTGTTAAGAGTATGTGCAAAATAACTTTTTTTACCATTATTAATTTTTATGTTTAATCTTCTTGCTTGAGCTTCTTCCATATTTGTCAAAGAGGTTATTTCAAAATATTCTTTTCTAATGGGGCTCCATGCTTCTAAGTCGCATGACTTT
>CAYRKK010000100.1:0-2759 GCA_964424875.1 Candidatus Woesearchaeota archaeon | reverse complement strand
TATTATAAGAAATTCAGTAAGTGATTTTATTTCTGAATTAGAGATTAAGCCTCTTGTAGTACTAATTTTTGGTTCTTATGCTAAAGGGAATTATACTAAAGAATCTGATGTTGATATATTATTAGTATTTCAAAAAGTTGAGGATGAAAAAGATATTGAGAATACAGCAAAAAGAGTAAGTATGAGAACAGATACTAAATTAAGTCCGGTTTATGTTAATTATAAAAATTTTGAAAAGAATTTTCTTAATAAAGAGCATGATTTTTCAAACGAGATAAGGCAAGGAGTAATTTTATTGTTTGGAGTTGAGTTTTATTATAATTTATTATGGAGGTATTTAAAATGAAGGTTGAGATTAGTAAGTTAATTGAAAAAGGTGAATCAGAAAGAGTTGAGTTTAAGACTAGTTTATCTGAATGGAAAGATGCTATAAAGACTTTAGTTGCATTTTCGTGGATGAAAGGAGGCATAGTAATTTTTGGTATTTCTAATTCTAGGAAGATTTTAGGTGTTGAGATTGGGAAAGGGACTATAGAAGATCTTGCTAATAATATTAAACAAAAGACTGACCCAAAAATATATCCAAATATAAAGATTTTGGAAATTGAGAATAAGAATGTAATTTTAGTAGAGATTGGTAAGATATCTGATGAACCTGTTTTATGTTTTGGTAAGGCTTATAAGAGAGTTGGAAAAAGTACACATCAACTGTCAAGAGATGAATATAAAAGAGTGATTTTAGAGAGACATAAAGAGGAATTAAGATTTGATAATAGGATTTGCAAAGGTGCTAGATTAAATGATATTGATGAAGAAAGGGTTAAATGGTTTTTGAGAAAAGCGAAGTCAGAAAGAGGGTTGAGGATTGATGAAAAGGTTTCAATTAAAGAAGCTTTAATGAGATTGAAGTTAATGAGAGATGGGAAGTTGACTAATAGTGCTGTTTTGTTGTTTGGAAAGAATCCTCAGGATTTTATTATGCAGTCTGAAGTTAGATGTGCAAGATTTAAAGGAACTGAACCAATAGAGTTTATTGATATGAAAGTTTTTGGCGGCAGTGTTATTGAGCAAAGAGATGATGCAGTTGAGTTTGTTAAAGAGCATATTAAATTACATGCTAAGATTGTTGATGTAGAAAGAGTAGAGAAGTGGGAGTATCCAATTGAAGCAATAAGGGAGGCAATTACAAATGCAATTTGTCATAGGGATTATG
This sequence comes from Candidatus Woesearchaeota archaeon, assembly GCA_964424875.1. Lineage (GTDB taxonomy): Archaea > Nanobdellota > Nanobdellia > Pacearchaeales > GW2011-AR1 > ARS1285. The sequence goes on along the minus strand of CAYRKK010000100.1, from coordinate 1,546 downwards.
GAGTATATGGGAATATTCAGGTAAGGATATTTGATGACAGGCTTGAGATATGGAATCCTGGAAAATTACTAGAAGATTTGACAATAGAGGAGTTGAAAGGAGAACATGATTCTATTTTAAGAAATCCTTTAATTGGTAAAAATTTCTTTTTAATAAAATATATAGAGCAGTGGGGAACTGGCACAAATAGAATTATAAAAGAATCTTTGGATCATGGTCTGCCTGAACCTATTTTTGAAGAAAGTGGAGCAAGTTTTGTGGTTATATTTAGAAAGCCAATTGCAAGAGAGGAGTTACTTAAACTTGGTTTGAATGAAAGACAAGTTAAAGCTGTTGAGTATGTAGAGAAAAAAGGAAGCATAACTAATAAGGAATATCAAGAAATTAATAATGTTTCCAGAAGAACTGCTACAAGAGATTTAGGGGATTTAGTTCATAAAAGGATGTTAAAGAGAGTGGGAATAGGAAAAAGAGGATTAACATATAATCTTGTTTTGCGTCATGATGGCGCAAAAATGGCGCAAAAAGAGGATAAAAGTGATAATGCAAAATCGCAGATTAAAGAGGATTTTGAGGAGAGGAAAGAGGATTTAGTTTTAAATGAAAGACAAGAATATATTATTGAAACAATAAAATCTCAGGGATTTATACAAAGTATAGATATACAAAAAAAATTTGATATTACAAGAGATACAGCTAATCGGGATTTTAATTATTTAATTAAATTGAAATTAATAAAAAGGAGGGGTGTTGGAAAATCTACAACATATGTTAAAAGATGATTTGCGTCAGATTTGCGTCAGATTTGCGTCAGAAAAAATTACCTATATTTTGTGAATATAGCAAACTTTTTATAGCAAGTTTTATTTTAATAATAAGCATATTATTAATTGGAATAGTTGTTGCAGAGTCAAGCCAATCTCAAGATGGATTAGAAGCTGAACTTTCAAATCTGACAGCAGAGTTAACTTCTGAAGGCTATGATTGGTTAGTTAATTATTCAGAAGATGATTTATATCAAACAGCAAGTATAGAAGTTTACACACAAGATAATGATACTTTAATTACTAAATTTACAAATATTAGTAAAGAGGGTTGGTATAGAGTTTTGCTTGTAAATTTAATTGGGAGTTATTCTACTTTTGATTTAAAGATAATTGGAAGTGATGAAATAAAAATTCCTTATAATATTTTTCAAAAGAAAAAGAGGGTTGATGAGATAAGGGGGATGTTGTCTAAAGAAAGGAGGTTGTTAAGTTAAAATGAATAAAAAAGAATTAGAATTTATTTTGCAAGAAGGTGAAGGATTGAAGATAGAGTTTAAGGAAAATGTAAGTAGATTAGACAAAGATATAGTTGCGTTTTCTAATACTATAGGTGGGAGGATTTTCTTAGGAGTTAATGATAATAGTGAAGTGATAGGAATTAATATAACTAACAAGTTTAAATCTGATATTCAGAATATTGTTAGAAATTGCGACCCTTCAATTGAAATTAGATTAGAAAAGTTTGAGAATATTTTAATTATTGAAGTTAAAGAGGGAGA
>CAYRKK010000099.1:0-2810 GCA_964424875.1 Candidatus Woesearchaeota archaeon | reverse complement strand
GTCTTTAAATGATTAGCCCTTTTTAGAATTCTATAGGTTATATACTAAAATTTACCCCTCATAAATTCAGAATCACTAAGCAAAACATAACCATACTAACAAAACAAATCTAATCTCTCTGACATAGTTTAACAAACTCATTCACCTTTTTAATTTTTTATATTTTAGAAAATAACATTCAACCACTACCAGAACTCCCACTCTCCCCCTTAATAACAGCAACAATAGCACCAATAATAACAACAATTAAAACCACATTAACAAAAATCTGTCCACTACTTCTCCCAAACATTAAATCCCAAACAAAATCCCAATAACCAGCAATATAAACTAAATAAGATACTAACCCAACTGAAATAATTGCACCAAAAGCATATTTCCAGTTTTTATTTAAAAAAGATTCATCTGCTTTTTTTCCCATAACAAAACCATACAATAACATAAAAACTAATAAGATAACAACAGAGACAGCTAAAAAAGGCATTAACAAAACAATAATACTTCTTGGATAAGGAAATGCAATCAACATCAATCCAATAACAGCTCCAACCAATGCATCAATTTGTTTTTTACCTTGTCCAAACAACTCAATTTTCTGAAGAATAGCAAATATTAAAACAAAAACCAAAACAAATGGCAAAATAAAATCCATAAAATAAGGAGATATTAAAAAAGGTATTTCCATTTTACTTTATTCCTCCTTTTAACCAAGCTTTCATTTTATTAAACCTCTAATTTATAATATTAATCCATTTCATTATTTAAATCTATCCAAAAACTCCAAGTGTCCAAAAAAATGATGATAACCAAATAATAAATGCAATAATCAACAATCCTCTTTTTTCACCTTTTGCTTTAAATGAAGCATAAGCTAAAGCAAATGTTGCAAGCATTAAAGGTATAAATCTAATTGCATTTAAACTCATTCTACTAAACCTCCTAAAATCATTAAAAAATTACCAAAACCAAATGCTATTTGAGCATAAGGATTCAAAGGATTTATTATAAAAAAAGGTAATGAATTAACAATAACAAATCCAGCTATAATTCTTATAATTAATCCTGTTTGAGCTTTTTTATTTTTCACCATCTCAACCTCTCAAGCATTAAAATTAACTTTTATTTAAATCTTTAGTTTCTTTTAATTAAATCCAAATCCTAAACAATTTTTTAATATTTTATAGATTTTAAATACAATAATCAAACAATTTTAAAATTATTAAATTTTTATTCACCCAATATATCTCTCATGTCTTGCCCTATAAATTGCTGCCTTTTGCCCTCCATCCAATACTTCAAGAGCAGCAGCCCCCATAACATCAACCATCATTAATTTCGTCTCAAGTTCCCTTTCATGAGCAGGATCTTCTTGACATCTTTTCATAGATTCATCCACTCCTTCTTGAAAACATTCCCCCAAAACCCTTCCAATTTCTTCATCATTCATTTTTATTCTCTACCCTTTTATTATTCACATAACAGGAACATTAACTTCTTCTGGCTCTCTATCACTTAAATCAACTGTTTCCTCGATAGTTTCTTCTCCTTCTCCTAAAGGTAAACTTGCACTACTAACAATAACAACATCTCCAATTGCTCTAATAAACTGATGAGGAATTATAACTCCTCGAGCACCTCCTAAAAAACTTCCCATTGAACCAACAATCTTAATCCTCCAACTATCAATCTTATTTTCAATTAAATTTGATTCTTCAATCTCACCAAAAAAATCTCCAGTATCAGTATAAACCTTTTTTCCAATAATCTCTGTAATTTTTTTTATCTTCAACATATTTAAAAAAATATAATCTCATTTAAATACTTTTCTGTGATTGAAAACCATTCAAATGAATAATATAAACATACTTGTTTCATTATAATTTGCCTCCCTCAATCCTTAATATTACTAAACCTTCAAAATCCATTAAATTTATAACTTATATTTATCTTATATTAATATGGCATGGAGATATACTTTACCAAAAAAATCAGAACAAAAATTATCAGACAAATTTTATTATGGATTTTCCAAACAAGAAATCATCTGGGTAATTGTTTTCATAATCATTGCATCATTTATGAGTTTTATACCAATAATTCCAAATGACAATCCAATAAAAATAATAACAACATTCATCATCTTCACAATAATAATTCTAATAAATATAATAGCAAAAAAAATTGGTTCAAAAAACTACAGCATAAAAATAGAACACAAAGTATGGGAATTTCAAAGATGGGGAATATATAAAAGATCTAAATTTAAAAAACCAGTTCCAATGGGATTAATAGCTCCTTTTTTCTTAACACTTTTTTCATTAGGATATTTAAAACCTTTTATATTTTTTCAATTTAATGCAGAAAATCTTCCAGCAAAAAGAATTCTAAAAGCAACAGGAGGAAGAAGTGCAGAAAGAAAAGAACAAATAAATGAAGAAGACCTTGCTTACACAGCAGCTTGGGGATTTTACTCTCTTCTTATCTTAGCAATCATCGGAACAATTCTCTCATCTTTTCTAAATTTAGAATTTGGAGCAGATCTTGCAAAATATTCAATTTACTTTGGATTTTGGAATCTCCTTCCTTTATTCAACCTCGACGGTATTAAACTCTTTTTCGGAGCTTTTCTTGGATGGGTTTTTATAACATTCTTATATTTAATTGGATTGTTGGTTGTGATTTTTTAGAAAATTAAGAAAACAAACAAATATGTTTTAAGTTTAACAAAAGATGGTGAAGATGTTTTGAAGAGAGTCTACAAGTTAATTCACTTCGTTCATGACCATAACTAATCCAACCTACCAATCTGT
>CAYRKK010000098.1:0-2834 GCA_964424875.1 Candidatus Woesearchaeota archaeon | reverse complement strand
ATTTTAAAATGGCATCATACGACATCATCGGCAACATTGCAATAATAAAACCAGAAGCAAATGGGAAACCAAAAACAAAATCACAAAAATTAAAACAAGCTAAAGAAATTTTAAAAAGACCCTCGATAAAAACAGTTTTAGAAAAAGCAAGTGATGTCAAAGGAAGATTAAGAACAATCAAAACAAAATACTTAGCAGGTGAAAAAAACCTAATTGCAATTTACAAAGAAAACAACTGCACATTTAAACTAAATGTAGAAACATGTTACTTTTCTCCAAGACTAAGTAATGATAGAAAACAAATTGCAAATAAAATCAAAAAAACAGACAATGTCTTAATAATGTTTGCAGGAGTTGGGCCTTATCCAATTATTATCCACAAACTAGCAAAACCAAAACAAATTCAAGCAATAGAAATTGGAAAACAATGTTGCAAATACTTTGAACAAAATTTAAAACTAAACAAAATCCCAAAAAACAAAATCCAAATTATCCAAGGAGATGTAAAAAAGAAAATAACAAAACAAACCTCAAAACAATTAGGAAAATTTGACATTATAATTATGCCAAGACCTAATCTTAAAGACACTTTTCTAGAACAAGCTTTGCTACTATCTCAAAAATCAACTAAAATATTTTATTATGGATTTTGCAAAGATAATGAAATAAAGACTCTAACAAACCAATTAAAACAACAAGCTCAAAAACTAAAAAGAAAAATCAAAATAACAAATATAACAAAAGCAGGAAAAATCGCACCTTATAAATTTAGGTGGAGGGTGGAGGTGAGGGTTATTGAATAAAATATAAATCTATAAAAAGTAATTACATTATTAGTTTATATGATAATTGGTTTTGGTACTGGTTCTTTATACAAAAATGTTAATCCTATTTCAAAAGAAGCAGTGAGATTAGTAAAAACTAGTGAATGTAATGCTATTGAATTATTTATTGGTTTTGTAGAAAGAATGGATTTCTTACCCAACATTCTTAGGCAAGATGTTCAGGATTTTGATTATATAAGTTTACATGCTCCTGATAATTTTGCATATGAAAATAATAAAAAAACAAAAGATTTGCTAGAAAAACTAAGGCAAGCTCATGAAAGATTAGAATCTAAAAGGATTATTATTCATCCAGATTGTGTTAGAGATTTCGAGGTTTTAGATAATTCAGGATTACCTTTTTGCTTTGAGAATCATGATAATCTAAAGAGTTCTTACAGAACTGTAGAAGACATGGAAAAACTTTTTTTAGATAATCAAAAGCCTATGATTTTAGATATTACTCATGCTTATATTGTCAGAGGCATGAGATTAACAAACTTTTTATATAATAGATTTCAAGATAGGATAGAACAGTTTCATCTAAGTGGTTATAAAATTCATGAAGATGATGGACAGCAACACTATCCTATTTCAGTAACAAGACAAAATGAAATCTTAACCTCTTTTCCTTTGAGAAAACCAATAATTATAGAAAGTGTTTTTCCAAAATATGAATCAATTAAAGAATTAGAACAAGCTATGAGAATTGAAATAGATTATATTAAACAATTTTTAGATAACTAATTTCAACATCATCAAAATTAACTCTCTTCTTCCCCCTCAGCCTCTTCCTTTTTCAAACCCTCTTCCACTTCTTTCAACCCTTCACTCCCAATCGCCTTCGGAGCTTCACCACCATGCCAAGTAAACCTAGGACGAATTCTAATAGGATACAATCTCTCAGAATTATCATCTAAAACAATTCCACTGCCTTTTAAATCAGGCAGCTCTCTCATTGATTTTTGAATCTTCTCTAATAAATAAGTCTGCATAATTTCATTTAATGCTTCAATATCTTTTTTATTTGTCAGTCTATGAGCAAGAACAATATCTGACTGAGTCATAACATCTCTATGAATAACTCCTGGTTGCTGAGTAGCAAGCACCATTGAAATTCCAGGCTGCCTTCCTTCTCTCAACAACTGAATCAAAGAATTAGTTGCAGGTGTCTTGTCATCTTTAGGAAGAAACTCATGAGCCTCATCTAAAAACATCCAAACTAAAGGCATTTCTTTTTTCTCCTTAGAACCATGTCCAACTCCACGATAAATTTCATCAATCTCTTCTTTTTTTCTAGCCAAAAGCCTTTGATTAAAAAGTTTCTTTGAAATCAAACCAATAATTAAAGCACGAACATTAAATGCAGAAATTGAAGAATAAATAGACAAATCCAAAATACTTGTTTTTCCAGGAACAACTAATTCATTAATCATTGTTGCTTGCTGATTTTTTTTAGCAAAAACCCTCCAAGACTTAGCAGCTTCAAACAAAGCAATTGCAGATTTCCTAACTTCATCAATTGCATCTTTATCTTTTCTAATTTCTTCAATAACATCTTCTAAATCATAATTCCCAGTTAATCTAAAAATAACTTTTTGCATTAAAACAGAAATCGGATCAATCATTTTTAGCTCAAAGATAGATAACCAATCCTCCACATCTAATTCATTAACAGCTAATGCAAATTTTTTATCAACAGGAATTTTCCTACTTTCATATTCTTGAAAATAACCTGCAGGAACCCAAACTCTTGCAGGAAGTTTTTCTGATTTTAAATCCCATTCTTCTAATAATTCAGTATCTTTATCATTTTTATATTTCATTGTCCAAAAAATCCCCATTGTATCAAAAATTAAACACGCAATATTTTCACTAACCTCTTTAGGAAGTTTAGAAAGTTCTTCAGCTAAAACCCCTATGCTGTACGATTTTCCAGATCCACGCTTCCCTGCAATTAAAATTACATGACTTCTAACAACATCTAACCAAAGTTTATTAGAAAGAGAA
>CAYRKK010000097.1:0-2853 GCA_964424875.1 Candidatus Woesearchaeota archaeon | reverse complement strand
CTTGGAAAAAATTTGAAGATGATATGAAGGAGGAGGAATAAATATGGAATTCTGGAGGGGTAAGAAAGTTCTTGTGACAGGAGCTAATGGATTTATTGGTTCTTGGTTAACTAAAAGATTGATTGGGAAAGGTGCTGAAGTTTTTACTATAACAAGAGATATTAATAAATATTCTAATTTAAGGGTTTTTGGAATTAAAGAAAAAGTGAATGTTGTTGAGGGAGATATTGTTAATTATGAACTAGTTTCAAAAGTGTTAAGGAAATATGAGATAGATACTTGTTTTCATTTAGCTGCTCAATCTGTAGCTCATATAGCTGAAAAAAGTATTTTATCCACATTTGAATCTAATATTAAAGGTACATGGGTTTTGCTTGAAGCTTGTAAAAATTTTGGTGTTGAGAGAGTGATTATTGCTTCATCAGATAAAGCTTATGGTATGCAAAAAGAACTTCCGAATTATGAAGAGCAGGCATTGCTTGGAAGAAATCCCTATAGTGTTTCAAAGGTGTGTGCTGATGTTCTGGCACAATCTTATGCTTGTACTTTTAATCTTCCTGTTGCAATAGTCAGAAGTGCAAATACTTATGGTCTTGGAGATTTGAATTTAAGTCGATTAGTTCCAGGTACAATAGTGTCTGTTTTAAAAGGAGAAGTTCCAATTATAAGAAGTGATGGAACTCCTGAAAGAGATTATATTTATGTAGAAGATTTGGTGAATGGCTATCTTTTGATTGCTGAAAACTTGGATAGGCAAGATGTGAGGGGAGAAGCATTTAATTTTGGTTCTGGAAAACCAACTAGTGTTTTAGATTTATTTAATATGATTATTAAGTTAGCTGGAAAAGATGTTATTCCTAATGTAATAGGTGAAGCAAAAAATGAAATTGATAGACAGTATCTTTCAATTGCAAAGGCTGGAAGGGTTTTGGGGTGGAGACCTAAGTGGGGGCTTGATGAGGGGTTAAGAGAGACAGTGAAATGGTATAGAGAGAATTTGGTTAGTTTAGATAGGTAGTTGAAGAGAAAGAATCACTATTTGTTTTTTTTTGATAAATATAACTGATTGTATTTTTCAATTACTAATATTCTATCTATATAATAGTCATTTACTATTTATTTTGTATATCTAGTTTTCTGCCCTAGTTTCTTCAGCAGTTTTTTTATCTAATTTATACATTACATCAAACAAATGAAATTTGCTAAACTTATATAGTTCATCCAAACTAAATTCCTTTTGAATTAATGTTTCTGCTAATCTCCATCCTTCTGGAATATGTGATAAAAGTGAAAACAATTTATGTAAAAGAGTTATTTGGTCTTTCCTTTTTTCAGAAAAATTTAATACACTTCTACCAAATAATGTCCCATCAATTTCATTTTCTGGATTATAATATCCCTTTTTTATACAATAATCTACTAATGGTGTTCCTAACATCGGTGTAAATACTGTTGCTGATGCAAATAAGGGTTTTAATTCACAACTCATTTTTAAAAGTTCAATATCATCTTCTATTGTTGTTGTAGGTAATCCAACCATTTGCTGTGTTCTAAATGTTATTCCATATTTCCTTAATAAATTAACACCATCAAATATTTGTTTATTAGAAATTGGTTTTCCAAGTAATCCTTTTCTTAATTCTTCACTTGCACATTCTATTGAAAAAGTTACACTTTCACATCCTGATTCTTTTAATAAATAAACTCTTTCTTCTGTTAATATATCTATTCTTATATTACAATGGTAAGGTATGTTAATTTCTTTTCTATATAACTTTGAAAACTCTTTCATCCATTTAACATTAACACCAAATGTATCGTCTTGAAAAAATATTAATTTTAAAGGATATTTTAATAATATTTTACATTCCTTAATTACTGATTCGACAGGTCTAACTGTAAAATTATATTTAGGAAACTCTTCTTGAACTATTGAATTGTAACAATATGTACATTTATATGGACAACAATAAGAAGTAAAAACATTTTTTATAGGATTATTTCTTCTTTTCTCATCCTTATAAAACTTCTCCCTATTTGAAATTAATAAATCCTTTGGAGGAACTTTCTCACTATATATCCCTTCTTCTTTTATTTCTCCGTTAAGTATTTTTATTAGTATTCTTTCACCAAAACCCCTAACAACAAAATCTGCGTGTTCTTTAGATTCTTTAGAAAAAGATATTGTATGTGCCCCGCCAATTATAACTTTTGTTTTATCTTTAATTTTATCTGCTATTTCAAACATTTGATTATGACTTCCAGTTAAAATACTAAATCCAACATAATCATATTTACTAAAATCAAAATCTTCAGGCATACTTTGATAATCAATTAAATCTGCTTCATGTCCATTATCATCTACATAATTCTGTAAAAACAAGACAGCCAAGGGTTCAACAATCATATAATTATAAATAAGTAATATGTTCTTTTTTTTAATTTTCTTTTCCATTTTCTTTGTTCTTTTTAAAAGACCAATCATCTTCATTAGTAAATTTATATGTTCCTATGGTAAAGGGGGTATTTGTATTTATTCATTTATCTTTTTTGAAAGATATAATTAATCATATTTTTCGATTACTCCAAAGTTTTCTAATCTAGATAGATAGTAGACTCAAAAGAATCACTATCCACTCTCTTTGAAAGATACAACTGATTATATTTCTCTACAAATTCAAAACCCTCAATCTCAATAGGCTCATCAACTCCTATTCCAAACTCTATTCTCTCATAATCAGTATCATCTATTGGATTTTTATCTAATCCTCCTTGAATCCAAAATTGTCTCCTATCCCTTATATTTGAAGAAGAAGAAAATTTTTTTGAAAAAATGGTTGTTTGATTGTTCAT
>CAYRKK010000096.1:0-2956 GCA_964424875.1 Candidatus Woesearchaeota archaeon | reverse complement strand
TAGTTTCGCTTAATTATAAGCTTTATTGGTCCGTTTTTGCATCAATCACCTTAAATAATTCAAACTAGCTTAATAAATTATTATATTCTAAAGTATCTAAATAAATCCTGCAACACTCTCTTCTCTTGTTTAGGCATAATTCCTATTTTAAATTTTTATTAAAAACCAAAACCCATCACCAACACCCTTTAACAGAATAATCAATTTCAAACCCCTCATCAAATCTTGTAACCTCCCCTAAAACACGATAACATCTTCCACGATATTTTAATTTATCATCTCTTTCTATTTTCTTATCTGGATTTGATTTAAGAAATAAAACAACTTCTTCAAAACTATTTCTCATCTATTCCTCCACCACCCTCTCCACCTTTTTATCTACAATCAAAATATTTGCAATTTCCTCAGATAAATTAGCTATGTCTCCTTTTTTAAAAGGCCCCAACTTATTTCCATCTAAATCTAAAAACTCTTCAGTATCTTCAATAAAAACAATCATCTTATTCCTCAGCCCTTCTTCATCAACTCCTTTTAAAATTTCACTTACCTTTTTATCACCTTTTTCCAAAGATTTCATAATACCCTCAAACTGCTCTTTTTCAAATGCAAACATATTTTCAAAATCCCTTTTTGAAATACCTGTTTCAGCAGCAACAAAAGCCAACTCTAAAATCTTTTTCTTTCTACGCAACAACAATTCTTTAAAAATAGAAATTGAATTCTCAAATTGCTTTTTTGTCTTCAAAATACTATCAGAAAAATCATCATTTTTTTTATTTGCAATTTCCTTTTTATCGTTTAAATAAGCAGCAACTTCTTTAACAAAATTCTTTGGAATTGGCTGTAATTGCTCACTATATCTTTCTTTTCTCAATGCATCATATAATTCATTGTAAGCTATCATAAAAAGAAAAACCTAATCTTGATTTATAATCTTTGTTGTAGTAAAAAACTTGTTCAAAAATCAACCTAAATCCTACCCCAACCCACTAATCCTCATAAACTCCACTCCACAAAACTCACCTAAATCTCCCATTCTTGATTCAACTTCTGTAAATCTTTCACTAACATCGCGACCAGAACCATAAACTAAAACAGGAACAGGATGAGAACTATGCATCTTTAATTTACAAGGAGTTGAATGATCACAAGTAACAACAACCTTAATATCCTTATCTTGAACAAACTTTCTTAAAAAACTAAAAAATTTTTTATCGATAATTTCAATCATATTTTTCTTTTCATGAGGCTTATTATCATGTCCAGGAATATCTGTTTCTTTAAACTGAATATAACAACCATCAAAATCTCTATGTCTTTTTTTAATTGTCTTAATTGCAAATTTAATACTCTTATTCAAACATTTATACAAATTATCATAGATATCAATCCCTTTTAATTCAGGATACTTAAAACTAAAATTTTTCATCCCAGATAATTCTGAAATCCCAATTTCTAAAGGCATTGAATTCACTGACATCCATTTTCTATATTTTTTTAACTTAGGAACTTCAACACCTCCTCCCCTCATGAAAACCATATTTGCAGGAAACAACCCTTTTCTTTTTCTTTCTAAATTAACAGCATAATTATTTAAAATCCTAAATCCTTGCTCAACAAATCTATTTAAAACATCTGCACTATACTTAGAAACCTCATCATCATCAGAAGGTTCTGAAAATTTAAAAACATTTTCCTTAACACCTGGTTTAGCCCATTCTGAATCAATATTACCTATATTATCTGAAAATCCTCCCCTTAAAACCAAAACCCCTCTATGTTGAATAGTTGGCTTGAACTCAAACTCACAATCTAATTTAATTTTTTTATTAAGAACATCTCCTAAAATCTCTGCTTCTTTATTACTCAAAGTTCTTCCAACCCTTCTATCAATAACTTTTCTTGTCTTTAAATTTTCAATTGTTCCAAAATTAGTTCTTAATGCTAAATCTCCTCTTTTTAATTTAAAACCAGATCCAACTGCTTCATAAACTCCTCTTTTACAATTCTTAAAATCATTTCCAAAAATTGAAATCAAAGCATTATCACTTCCAGGAATCATTCCTTTTTTAAGCGGATACATATGGCCCATTTTTCCATTTCTAGCAAAAAAATCTAAATTAGGTGTTTCAGCTGCTTCAAAAGGAGTTTTCCCAGCAAAAATCTTAGTTCCTAAATCAGAAGCTCCATCCAATATCACTAATATTTTTTTCATAATATCACCCAAAATAATAAGATAAACAAGTATAAAAGATTAGCTATTAATATTATTTTCAAAACTAAGTAAGATTTAAATAAAACATTTTCTAAAAAATATTATGATTAAAACAATAATTTTTGATTTAGCAGAAGTTTATTTAAAAGGATTTATTGGAGTTGAAGATCATTTAAAGGATATATTAAATCTAAAACCAAAAGAGATTGGAACTAAACTTCTTAAAGGCTCTCAATTTGAACAATTAATGAAAGGAAAAATTACAGAAAACAAATTTTGGAAAAGAATTATTAAACAAAATAAATGGGATATTAAAATTACTTATTTCAAAAAAGCAATAAGAGATAATTTTAAAGAAATAAAAGGAACAAAAGAGATAATTGAAAATCTAAAAGAAAAAGGATTTAAATTAGGATTACTTTCAGATCATTCAAAAGAATGGATTCATTATTGTAATAAAAAATTTAATTACCATAAATTATTTTATTCTACTCAATATTCTTTTGAAGTAGAATCTTGCAAAACAGATTCTAAAGTATTTAAATTACTACTCAAAAAACTAAATGAAAATCCAAAAAACTGTTTATTTATCGACGATAATAATAAGTATATTAAAGTTGCTAAATCAATCGGATTAAATACAATTCAATTTAAAAATCCAAAACAACTAAAAAAAGAATTAAAACATGGTGATTAGTGTAATTCCGGACTAAACTACCCTCCTTATACATATATCAAATA
>CAYRKK010000095.1:0-3079 GCA_964424875.1 Candidatus Woesearchaeota archaeon | reverse complement strand
AGTCTTTAAATGATTAGCCCTTTTTAGAATTCTATAGGTTATATACTATAAATTATGGATAAAATCGCAATTAAGAGAAATTTGCAGAACAAAGTGGAGCAAGTTTCCAATTCTCCCGAGCACAGGGATTAGCGTAGTTTTTTGAAATGAATTAACAATAGTTAAGAAGCCTAAAGGTATTTTATTATTGATAACATTTATTTTTCAATTTGCATGTTGAGACTTTTCCTGATATAATATCTGGAAGATTATTTATAAACCAATTAAGTTCTTTTTGGTGGAATTGTATTAGTTCATCTCTTACCTGTTCGTAGGGTTTTGTAAAAATGTTGGTAACAACTGCACCTCTACAAGTGATTGCCTCAAAAGAAGCACACAAATTTAAATCCCCCTCGGGTTCAATAATTATCCCTGGCCATTTTACCAAATCTGGACAAACATAATCACTCATAGCTTGTTCAAATTGTACCTCATATTGTTGCAATATCTCCTGATGACTTAGGTATTGTCTAAATCTTCCAAGAGGGTAAACACGAGTGTCTAAGCATGGGATTTTTATTTCAGCTTTATTTGTTTCATGTTGAGCATGATAACTATGTTCATTGTCTGTTGAGGTCATATCAATATCTGCAAAAATAATCTCCCAATTATCTTGAAATGTTCTTCGGACATCTTCTGCTTTTGTTAGTTCTTGTTTAGAATATTGGTCACCAAGTAGAGAGATAATAACTCTTTTAGAAAATCCAAGATAGTTTATTAATGTAGAATTAAAATCTTGAGCAAGTTTGATTCTGTCTAATTTAGGATAGTAATGATGATAAGTAACCATTGTTTCAATATTAGCACCTGTTTCAGTGGCAAATTCTTCTAATTTCTTTAATACTGGAACAGGCTGATTTTGTAATGCTAAAGCAAAAGTAAATCTATCAATTCTTCTCTCGTGAAGTAATGTAACTAAATCAACCAAGTCATGATCACCTGAACAATATAATAAAGGATTTCCTCTTCTTCCAAAATCTGCAACAGAAAAAACTTCTAAAAAGTTGGGATCTATTCCTGCAAAATCTTCATAAGACATAGTTACCCCAGAAGGAGTTGAATCTGCAACGCAATGAAGACAAGAACCAGCACATCTATTATTTGGGGTAATTATTAATCTTGGATTTTCCATAAATAAATCACTTAATTCTTTAACACCTTCTCTTCTAATTTGTTCTGTTCTACGAACAATCCCATAAATAGTTCTCAATTCGCGACTAGTTAAGGAAATCATTGTAATTAATAACGACAAGGGACCATTCCACCAGAACTTTCAGGTTTGTAGATGCAAGGGGCTATTCCACCCGAAGACCTCCTGTCATCAAGATCAGGAACATCCTTAAAATCTATCATAGTTTCTAATCTTCTTCTTGAATCAAAAACTTTCATTCCATCTGGTTGAATTTTATTGTCTTCCCCCAAAACTTGTTTATCTCTTAAATAATCAACAATTAGGGTATATTGTTTCCAAGGGACAATATCACCTGAAGGCAATTGTTGACTTTCAGTAAGTTGTTTATATAGTGTGTCAAAGTGTTTTGGTTCAATTCCAAGAACTTCTATTTCTTGATGGATAGTTTTATCTCCAACCATATTATAACTACAGAAGAATAGTTGCTTAATAAATATTTCGTTTATTTTCTTTCAGAATCTTACAGGACATCAAACCAACTCTTTCTTAACACCTTTTGCATACTTACTAACTAAATGCATTGGCTCAGGCTTTTTATGAGGAAGAAAAATTAATCTCTTACAAATATCATAAGCACTTTTAACTGAAATATAATTTCCAGGACTAATAAACATTGGATTACTTTTAGGTTTACTAATTAAAACTTTTCCAATCTTCTTCCCATTTTTTAAAATATCTGCTCCATCTTTTTCCTCACCCCCTTCTACATTACACTCAATTAAAGAATTTGAAATACCAATTACAGGAACACCAGTTACTAACCCAAAATGACTTGCCAATCCTAATCTTGGATGAATAATTCCCTGAGCTGAAACAAAAACAACATCTGGTTTTTCATTTAATTTCTCAAATGCAACCAGCATTGCAGGAAGTTCTCTATAACTTCTAAAACCAGGAAAATACGGAAATCTAACTTTATCAAAAACATAAGCTCTGTCAATTATTTCAAAATCTTTATTACAAACAATTATACAAGAAAGAATTTTATTTCCAATAAAAACATTATCCACAGCCCCAAATATCTCAGCTAAAGAAAAATCTATTTTATCTTTAATTTCCAATTCTCCAGCTAACTTTGATTGTTCAGATTCTAATTTATCAAAATCAATATTATATTTCTCAGTTAATTCTTGTTTCCTAAAATTCAAGGATTTTTCCTTTTTTTCTATTTCTTTCATTTCTCCCTCCTTAACTATATTTTAACTAAAACATTACCTTTAAAAAGTTTTTGGATTTTCGAAAAACTTTTAACTCACAACCTAGACCTTCTAAACTCTTCAATATGACATTCATCACAATAATTAACTCCTTGAGAATCAATCTTACAAATCCCTCCATCTGCAGGAACAGAATCATAATTATAATTCTTACATTCCTGCCTACATAGTCTAACCTGCTGAAAACACAAACCAGAAGGATAATCCTCTCCATAAGCTCTAAAACAAGGAAATGCTGCACAATCACCACAAGTATGACCTTCTTCCCTATCAAGATCATGCTTATCTAATACCCTTTTTAAAGAATCTAAAAACCCATCTCTAACCTCTTTTGATCTAAATTTCATAAAAACCCCTCCAGTGCTTGCATCTCTTATCACCAGATCTTCATCATCTAAACCCATAAATAAAATAGAGATATAAGATATATAAAGATTATTAAATTCAATCATCAAATACTCAAACCTTTCAAAACACCCAGTATCTCCGAACGTAATTAATCATTCTTGAATTACTCCGAAAAGTTTAAATACTTAACCTATCTAATAGATAGGTTATGAAAAGAGTAAAAATAACTAAGAGAACTTTGCAAAAGTAGGCAAAGTTCTATGATTCTAACCGAAAATTAAAA
>CAYRKK010000094.1:0-3163 GCA_964424875.1 Candidatus Woesearchaeota archaeon | reverse complement strand
AAAGTTAATTATTTTAAAAAATCATATGAAAAAGGACTTATTCAAAGTTCTCTTTACATATGGTTTTCCTTGAACCCTTAAGGGCGAGACATATATCACTACTATTTTTCCTTCATTAATTTTCAATGCAACATTCTCCTTTAATCTATTTTCCAAATCAGAAGGTTCAACAATATCAATTCCCTCTTCGGGATTTTCATTCGCAAAACTATAGACATCCTTACCAACAAATACAACAGGTTCAGAAAAAACACCAGAGGAGGGATGTAAATTTTCAAATTTTCTAAATTTAGAAAGAGCACTTGACGCACGACCACTCTGATAATAATAATGTCCTATCCGCTTACTGGCTATGTGTCCTCTTTCTTCATTGAACCAACTTATCTCAGCTACATAAACCTCACCTATGGATACAGGGATTCTATCTGTCTTTGTTTTATTTAGTTTTTTGTCTGTCATTTTTTTTCCTTCCTTTCATCTATTTAACTTCCAAAGGTTCAGAATAAACTTGAGCAATATTTCCATCACCAATATTAACAGCAACAGTACTCCCTTTTGTCTCAGCACCAATTCCCTGTGTTATTGTTTTTTTTCCTTCCATTTTACTACTACAAAAAGAATAATTGTTTACTATAAATACTTATCTCTTAAGAATTACTTAAAATAAGGAAAGATTTATAAATACTTATTTATTATAAGTAATATGGAACTCGCGAAAGGAGATAAAGTTAAACTTGATTCAAAAGACAAGAAAATAATTGAGCAATTGCAGAAAAATTGCCGACAAACAATTGCTGAAATAGCTAAAGCTACAAAACTGCCAAGAGATGTTGTGGTATATAGAATAAAAAAATTAGAACAGACAGAAATAATCAGAGCTCACCATACTATGCTTAATCCTCAAAAGTTAGGCTACCCCCTTTATGTTTATGTCTTGTTTTCTTGTAACAATATTAGATTAGAAGAAGAAAAGAAATTTATAAGTTTTTTAAAGTCACACAGGCAGATTATTTATGTTGCTAAGAATTCAGGCAAGTATGATTTTACTATCGGTGTTTGTGCTAAAGAATATTTAGATTTTGATGAGATAATTCAAAATATAAGGCATAAATTTCCAGATGTAATTAAGAATTTTGATATCTCTCCAACAGTCCAAGAGTATAAATATGATTATATGGTTGATTTAATTTAAAGAGTCTCACCTTTTCTTTAAATTTATTCCTCTTTCCTAAATCTACAAAACATATAAATACAGATTATTTTTTCCAGCATCAATCCCAATCTCGTTTAAGTTACCTATTAATTCAGAAGTATCTCTATTTAATTGATTTAACTCAAATCTGGGAGCTTCATAAGACCCCAACTGAGGACTTAATTCTGGCCTTATTCTAACACCAACATGAACAGCTTCTATTTCATAAAGATCTGTATCTTTTCGAGGAACTGCTTTATCATTAACAAGAACTACTAATCCTCTTGGATTTGCTAATTTTTTTAATTTTTCTAAATGAATCTCATATTCCGGATAATCTTCTGAACAAACTTCAGAAGGAAGTTTTAATCTTTTTTTTATCCTTCTTAGATTAACTCCATATAACATAATTGTATTATCAGAATTCATCTTATTTATCTCCTTAACACCTACAACCCAACCAAATTAATATCAGTATCAACCTCAACAAAATTAGTTGCAATTAAATTATTGCAACCCAATCTTTCACAACTCTCAACTATTCTCGGAGTAGCAGTTCCATCAATTGCAATAACATAAGGCACTTCATCAATTCTTAAAGAACTTAATCTTCCAGCAGGAATTTTTCTAATTTCTTCTAAATCTTTATTAAAAACAATTGCACCTTTTGTTCCAACTAATTCTTCAATTTTTTCTTTAATCTTTTCCTTTTCTCCATCACTTATTTTTTTAATTTTTTTCCTTTCCTTTTCTCCATCTTCAAGGTTTTCTGATTCTGTTTCACTTCTTTCATATCTCCTTACTCCCCTTGACCTCTGCTCACCCCCATATTCTTTAACAGGAATTTTTTTCCTTAATGCCTGCAAAATTTCCTTGCTTGCTAATTCTTCAACTTCTTTTCCTTCAGGAGCCATTGCAATAAAATCAATTTTTGCATTTTCAATAACATTTTTTATAATTAAATTTCCACCCCTATCGCCATCAACAAACAAAATAACTTCTGATTTTTCCTTGCTTAATTCTTTTACACTTTCAGGTAATTTTGTACCATTCATTGCAATTGCATTTTTCACTCCTTTTTTTAATAAATTAATTACATCAGCTCTTCCTTCAACAATTATTAATTCATCTCCTGAAATATCTCCACATGGAAGATTCTCAGTTCCATAAGCCTGAATTTTAGCAGCCTTTGCAGAAGTTTTTATTTCATCAGTCATATCATCAAGTTCATTATTTGAATCTCCAAACTTTTCCATTAATTTTTTTGCTCTCTCAAGAATATAATCTCTTTTCCCACCTCTAACATCTTCTATATCATCAATGTTTATTTTTGTATCAGAAGGTCCAACTCTTTCAATTGTTTCAAGAGCAGCTGCAATTATTGTAGTCTCTGTTTTATCCATTGCACTTGGAACTTCTATTTCTCCTGTTGTTTTTCCATCACCATAATCAATACTTACTTCAATTCTACCAATTTTACCAGTTTTCTGAAGCTCTCTCATTTCCAAATCTTCTCCAAGCAAACCTTCTGTTTGCCCAAATACTGCTCCAATTATATCTGGTTTTTCAATTGCTCCATTAGCTTCAAATTTAGCATGAATTATATACTTTATGGACGCTGGACTTATTTTTGCCATGTTTAAATTTCCTCCCAGTTCTTAGGAAATTTAAATGCTTGTTTAATTTTCATTGTTTTATTCTCCCAACATTTTTAATGTTAAATTAATAAGAAAAAAATAATCCTCGACTCTGTTTTAACTTTTTGTTCTCTATAATCCTTGATTCTTCATAAATGAAGTGATATGAACATAATGTCCGTAACCATGAATTGTGATATATAATATCTCTTTCTTAATAATCTTATATTTTATACTAAAACACTAAGATATAATTGGTTTATAAACTTTTGGGTTAGCCAGGCTACATCCCAAATAAAACCTCAATAGAAAGTTAGCTAATTTTTTCAAAATT
>CAYRKK010000093.1:0-3333 GCA_964424875.1 Candidatus Woesearchaeota archaeon | reverse complement strand
GAAATGGAAAAAATCTGCAGAGTCACAAAACCTGATTTAAAAATATTTGTTGCAGAATCAATTGCAGGAAATGATGCAACAGAACAAGCAAAAACATTTCATGAAGCTATTGAAATCGACGGCACAATCTTAAGCAAAGCAGATATTGATGAAAAAGGAGGAACAATTTTATCTATATCTTATGCAACAAACAAACCTATTTTTTATTTAGGAACAGGACAAAACTATGAAGATTTAGAACTTTTCAATAAGCAGAAGTTTATTGAAAGTTTGGGGTTGTAATAAACTAATTTATATTAATATCAAAATGTACCAAGACAGAAAAGGAAATTATCATAAAAAACCCAATAATATAAAACCCAAGAAAAGAGAATCAGCATATGGGATATTTATAAAAAATAATAAAATTTTATTAGTTAAACCTAACTGGATTAATAATTAGGAATTTCCAGGTGGTGGAAAAAATCCAAATGAAGATTTAATTAATACATTAAAAAGAGAATTTCAAGAAGAAACAGGATTTAAAATCACCAAACTAAACAAAACTCCAATTTATATTGCTAATGCAAAATTCTATGCTGATGACTTAAAAAAGTTTTTTGATTCAAAAATGTATTTTTATAAAATAATATCTTTAGGAGCTCAAAACAAATCCTTAATTGATAAAAATGAAATCAAAGATTTAAATTTCATCCTCCTCTCTAATCTAAATAAAAAAAACATGGATAACTTTCATTTAAAAATTATGTCTTTGATTGAAATGGGTTAAGGATTTTCAAAAAAACAGCAAATTTATAAACTCCTTTCTCTTAATTTAATAATCAAAATGTCAACAGATGAACCAGACTCCAGTGACTTAGAACAAAAAGCTTATAGTTTTCAAGTACCCGGAACTTCCCAAATACCTAAAACTTCTTCTATCCTATATCCTGCAATTGCTCCAAAAAAAGTAAACTCTAACCAAATTCCAGGAACAGGTTTTAAATTCCAAAATCTTCCCTATGAATCTTAAAAATTTATCATCAAAAACCCTTTAAACCCTTATTCTCTAATTAATTTGAAATAAAATGTTATCTAATTTATCATCAGCACTCAAAAAAGGATTTGACAAAATAGCAGGAGCTGTATTTATTGATAAAAAAACAATAGAACTAGTTATAAAAGATTTACAAAGAGCATTAATCCAAGCAGATGTAAATGTTTATCTTGTAAAACAATTAGGTGATAAAATAAAAAAACAAGCTGAAAATGAAAAAATTAAAGGAATTGAAAGAAAAGAACACTTAACAAAAGTACTTCATGATGAAATACTGAATCTTATTGGAACTAAAAAACATGAATTAAAATTAGAAAAAGCAAAACACACAAAAATAATGCTTTTAGGATTATATGGGGCTGGAAAAACAACTTCTGCGCACAAACTTGCAGCTTATTATTCAAAAAGAGGTTTCAAAACCTGCATGTTAGGTTTAGATGTTCATCGTCCAGCAGCATCAGACCAATTAGAACAATTAGGCAAAAAAATAAAAATCCAAACATTTACAGATAAAAATGAAAAAGACCCTATTAAAATATTTAACAAATTTAAATCAGAATTAGAAAAATACGAACTTGCTATTATTGATACTGCTGGAAGACACTCTTTAGACTCGGAACTTGTTGATGAAATTAAACAACTTGCTAATGAAATAAAACCAGATTATAAACTATTAACAATTACAGCAGATATTGGACAAGCAGCAAAAACCCAAGCATCTGAGTTTCAAAAAACTTGTAATGTTAATGGAGTCATAATAACAAGAATGGACTCAACAGCAAAAGCAGGAGGAGCTTTAACAGCTTGTGCAGAAACTTCTGCCCCTGTTTTTTTCATTGGAACAGGTGAAAAAACAAATGAATTTGAAACATTTAATCCAGAATCATTTATTTCAAGACTTTTAGGACTCGGAGATTTAGAAGGACTTCTAGAAAAAGTCCAGTCAGCAATTGATGAAAAATCCCAAAAAAAACTAAAAACAAAATTAGAAAAAGGTGAATTTGATTTAAGAGATTTTCAACAACAATTAGAACAAATGTCAGGTATGGGTTCTATGTCAAAAATGCTTGAAATGATTCCAGGTTTAGGAAAAGCAAAAGACAAAATTCCAGAAAATCTTTTAGGAACTCAAGAACATAAAATGAAAAAATGGCAACATATTATAAACTCAATGACAGAACAAGAAATCAAAGGCCCAGAAATAATAGAAAAACAAACATCTCGTTTAAGCAGAATTGCAAAAGGTTCTGGAACAACAACAACAGATATAAGACAGCTTCTCAAACAATATAAATTATTAAAAGACCTCACCTCAGGTTCAGAACTAACAAACTTTGACCCTTCTCAAGGTTTAAATCAAAAGCAGATGATGAAACTTGCGAGAAAATTTGGGAAGAAAGTGAAGTTTTAAATCTAAAATGACCCCTCAAACAATCCAACAAGGAGCAGAAGCAATCATTTATAAAATAAATAATAAAGTTGTAAAAGAAAGAATTCCAAAATCATACAGATTAAAGGAATTAGATAATAAACTAAGGAAAAAAAGAACAAAATCAGAAGCAAAAATAATCAATAAACTTCAGGGCATTATTCCAGTTCCAGAACTACTTGCAGATCCAGGAATGGGAAGAATGATTCATATGCAATATATAAATGGCAAAAAATTATCAGAACATCTTGAATCCTTAGATTACAAACAAATCTGCAAACAAATTGCACAAACAATTTCAAAACTCCATAATCAAGACATTATCCACGGAGATTTGACAACAAGTAATATGATTTATGTAAAAAATAATAAAACCAACAAGACTCCTTCATCTCATCCTAATCTATTAATTAATAATAGTAATAAAGGTGAGCAGGAGGGCAAAGTTTATCTAATTGACTTCGGACTTTCATTTCATTCCCACAAAATAGAAGACAAAGCAGTTGACCTGCATTTAATCCAACAAGCATTAAATGCAAAACATTTCAAAATAGCAAATCAAGCAATTAAAATAATCTTAAACAACTACAAACCCTTAAGATATAAAGAAATCTTAGAGAAATTAAAAGTGGTTGAGAGTAGGGGAAGGTATAAGGAAAGGGGTTGAATGTCCCTGCCGGGATTCAAATCCCCTTCACAAAAATAGCCCCACTCGGATTCGAACCGAGGTCCCGAGCTCCAAAGGCTCGTATGCTTGACCACTGCACTATGGGGCTATAAGAATTACAAATTTAATCTGTTTATAAAACTTTTCACTCCCAAAAATTCACCCAACCAAAACTTTAAAAACCATTCCCCACACAATTTA
>CAYRKK010000092.1:0-3452 GCA_964424875.1 Candidatus Woesearchaeota archaeon | reverse complement strand
TTTAATCTGTTTAGTTATGGGTGCAAAAGAAATTCCATTAAGGATAGCAAGACAATTATATAAGGTTATAGATGAAGCTATTGCGTTTCATCAATCAATAGGATAGGGTTTAGTCGATGCAATATTTTGGAATGATGTAGTTCCAACAAAAGATGGAGGGGAATTATGTTTAACTACTCTTTTAGCTAAAGAGAATTATTCTACAGCTGAAAGAGGGCAAACTGAATAACTCCTTAATTATTGGCGTGAAAACTACGACTCCATAAGAAATCAAATTTTTTATAGGGACAATCCGAGAGTGAGTAAATCAGAATAAATTATTTCCCTCTCCTAAACCCAAAACTAAAAAAATAAAAACATGTTGAAAAAATTATTCCTGCAGAATTTGTTAAAACATCTTGAAAACAGCAATATCTTCCTGGAACAAAATACTGATGAATCTCATCTGAAATTCCATAAGCAATTGAAATTAAAATTATAGTAAAGATAAGATATTTGTTTTTTATTTTTCCTTTAATTAAAGAAAACGAAAAGAAAAGAGCTAAAAAAAAGAATGCGAAAAAATGATAAGAAATACTTAAAATGTTTGATGCAGGAACTCCTGTTCCTACAAATGTTTTTGAGGACATATAAAAGATTGTGATTGCTATTAGAATTGTTATTAACCAAGATATTTTATTATGTTTTTCAAACCAGTTTATTGGATTCATCTTTTTATTAATCAAAATGCAAATGTTTAAAAATGTGTATATTTTGGAGAACTCATAAAAAACAAAGACAAAAAATGAAACAAGAACAAATAATGCAAATACAAATGATGGAACAAGAAGCTAATCAGTTAAATGAGCAACTACAATTAATTGAGCAAAATGTTTCTGAAATGCAAGAATTAAAAGCAAGTTTAGATGAAATTGAGAATAGCGATGGAAAAACAGAGATTCTTGCAAATCTTGGAAAAAGAATTTATATTCCTGTTGAGATTAAAGAAAAAGGAAAAGATTTAAAGTTAGTTGTTGAAGTTGGCAGGGGAAATTTTGTTAAGAAGAATATTTCTGAAACAAAAGAAGTTGTTGATGGACAAGTTGATAAATTAATACAAGGAAAAAATCAAATCATGTCCAGGTTGGAAGAATTGCAAACAATGATGATGAGGTTGGTGGGAGAGATTGAGAAAGAGCAGATGAAGGGTGGGGAGAAGTAATAAATTTTAATAAATATTATGAGTCACGAGATAATTCAGGATAGGATATTAGAATCCGCACCTTATCCCCTTTACAGGGCTTTAGAACAAGGTGTTGCTTTAGAAAGATTATTAATAAAGGGGAGGTGGTTAGAATCATCTGCACATGATCATGAAGCACAAAGACTTCTTGGAAAACATATGCATTGGTATAGAAGAGTTCTTGAAACTTATGATCCTAAAATGCAAAAAGTTTTATTAAGTAAAAAAGGTTCACGAAGATTAAAAGAAGAATTAGAAACTCCTGACAGAGAATATTCTTTAGAAGAACTAGGAGAAAATAATCCTTTAAATGGGATGAGTGTGAGGCCGGCAAATCGCAGATTATATTAATAATTAATCTTTCACTTTCTTCAAAAACTTCTCATAACTCAAAACCCCAAATTCTGTCACAATCTTTGTTATAAACTTTTTATCAACAAATTCAAAAGCAGGATTTTTTATTTTTATGTTTTTAGGTGCTTTATCCCAGACTTCATTTAAATCTCTGTTTTCAATTGGAACTGGTTTTTTTGAAAACTTCCAAGAATCTGCAATTATATAAACAGGTATTTTTTCTAATTTTGCAATTTTTGCAATAACTTCAGAACCTATTTTATTTATTATTCCTTTTTTTAATAAAGCATCTGCACCCAGGAGGACAATGTCAACTTTTTTTGTTCCTTGTTTTTTTGATAATGCAATTCCTAAACTAGAATCAACAAATGTTGTAATGGGAATTTTTGCTTTTGAAAGTTCTTTTGCTGTTTTTCTTCCTTGATATAAAGGACGAGTTTCTGTGTTATAAACTTCAAAGTTTTTTTTATGTTTTTTTGCATAAATTAAAGCTTGAGTAACATTTGTAGAATGACAGTGTGTGAAAATTACATTATTATTTTTTATTAACTTTAAAACATGGTTGTTGATTTTATCTTGTGCTTGTTGAAAGTGATTAAGAATTGTTTGATAAGAAATTTGTTTTTCTGCTAAATCTAAAACATTTTCTAACATAGGTTCTGTTTCTCTTAAAGATAATAATTTTTTTTTTGATGATTTTAATGGAAACAATTGATAAGCTTTTAAACCTGCTTTTGCTATATTTCTTGCTCCTTGGATTTTAATTGATTTAATATCTTTACAGATTTTGTTGAATTGAGATTTTTTACTCATTTTGTTTTTTTATAATCTCCCAATATAGTTCGAATAATTTTAAACATTCATCTCTCATAAAATTTTTTTTTATTATCATGGGAGGTTTGCAATCTTTAATTGAATCTTTTGTAGGAATAAAAATAAATTTTCTTTTAGATTTTATTTTACCAATCTTAGGTTTCCAAAAATTCTTCATATCTTTAACATTTGTTCCAAACACAATAGCTTTCATATTTGCCCAAACAGCTGCTCCTGCACACATTGAACAAGGTTCATGCGTAGTATAAAGAATACAATCATCAAGATATCTTGTTTTTAATTTTTTAGCTGCTTTTTTTATAGCTAAAATTTCTGCATGGGCTGTAGGATCAAGATTTGAAGGCAAACCATTGTAAGATTTTGCAATCACTTTATTACCTTTTACAACAACAGCACCTATTGGATATTTTTTATTCCCTTCTATAGCTTCTTTAATTGCTAATTGCATAAATTTCCTTTTTGGTTTGTAATTATTCACCATCTTTTATAAAAAAATAAAGTTCAAAGAGTATAAAAAGTTGTTGGGAGATATTTGATATGTATTCAGCAGCGACTTAGCACATGCAAGATGTCTAATAAATCATATTTATATTTTCCCAACCCATAACAATATTTAAAAGCTGATTTTCATATATTATAAAGGAGAAAAAGAGAAGATGTTAGAAATGCTTATTAATCCTGCAAAAGCTGAAAAACGTCCTTGGGAAATGTTTTTTATTGGTGCATTTTATGCAACACTTTCTTTAATATTAACAAAATGGATTTTTTCAGGAGACCCTGTTTTATCTAAATATACTGGAATCTTAGTTGTAACTTTTTGTGTTATGTTTTCTATTCCATTTATGTATTTTGCAATTAAGAATGAAGAAGAAAAAGATTTGCGAATTACAGGATTTGTGAGATTATTAAAAGAACATGGAAAGGCCTTGAATTATTTTATGTTTTTATTTTTTGGATTTATTGTTGCATTTTCATTTTGGTATATTGTTTTTGAAGATGGAAATCAAAATTTTAGAGCTCAAATTGAGACTTATTGTATGAT
>CAYRKK010000091.1:0-3555 GCA_964424875.1 Candidatus Woesearchaeota archaeon | reverse complement strand
TTTTATTATTAGAAATAATAAATTAATTGAGTTCAATTAATTTGGGATGGAGCTCTTTTGTGAATTAGGGAGGACAAGTCCAACCCAAAATTGTTTTGGATGTTGAGAGTGTGTAAATTAAAACTTTATAGAGAGAAGTTGTAATAGAAATATTAATAAAGAGCTTTTGCTAATTATTTTTATGAAAAGAGGCATTAATTTAGGATTGATTAGTTTGATAAGTTTAGTTTTATTTAGTAATTTTGTTTTAGCTGCTCAGCCTATTTTTACAATAAGAACTGATGGAACTGAGGAAGTTAGTTATACTATTGAGTTATTAAATGTGGAGAGAGATTCTGTTCTTCTTAGTGTTACTAATAGTAGTGGATATTCTTGGAGTAGGGTGATTGATGAACAACCTTCTGCACCTTATACTGTTTATAATTTTCCTAATACTGATTTAAAGATTATTGTTACTAATGCAAAAGTTCAGAATTTAGATTTTAATGCTACTATTTTAGCAGGGTTTGAAATGAATTTTTCTGTTCCAAGTGGTGTAGGAGAAATTAATATGAGTATTGATGAACTTAAAAATAAAATAGAGTTTGTATCTGCTGATGATAATTCAGCAACAATAAAAATTACTAATAGTAGTGGATATTCTAATAGTAAAGAAATAGGATTCAATAATCCTGATTACCCTCAAAGTAAAAAAATTAATGATTTTTTAGTAATCTTAAAATATTCTAGTGAGCAAAATTTAGAGTTATCAGCATCAGTCTTGGTTTTTTATGAAAAGAATTTTTTTGTTGGAGGTTGTGAGAATGAATGTAATATCAATGATAAAGTTTGTGATGGAAATGGTTATAAACTATGTGGAGATTATGATGAAGATGTGTGTTGGGAATGGGGCGAAGTTGCTAATTGTAATTCAGATGAAACTTGTGAAAATGGTGTTTGCATTGAAGCAGATACTCCAGTAACTTGTTCTGATAGATGTAGTCTTGATGATAAAAAATGTTTTAATGATACAAATTATCAATCATGTGGAAACTATGATTCTGATTCTTGTTTAGAATGGGGTGAATCAATATTATGTCCAATGGGTCCTATTGGGAGAATATGTGATGAAGGAGAATGTATAACAGGTTTTCCAGATCCTACTCCAGAACCAACCCGTGAATGTGAACCAATAGGCCTCAGAGAAAATACAAAATATTGCAATAATAAATATAAATAGAAAATTCAGAAATTAGATCAAAAATCTTGTGAAAATGATTTTGAATGTAAATCTAACACTTGTAAGAATAGTAGCTGTGGTGAAGTTAAAATTCCAGTAAAAGAAAATACTTGGATCATTTGGTTGATTGTTGGAGGGATTGTATTAGTTATATTTTTAGTTGTTTATTTAATATTTAGAAGATAGATTCAAATATTTTTGAAGTCTAAGTATAGTTTAAAAAGAAGTAAAAATTGAAGAGGAAATGGGAAAGAAGATAATGATTATTGGAGTCTTAGTTGTTGTAATTATTGTAATAGCTTTAGGAATTTATTTTTATCCTTCTGGAGAAGAACCTGAACCAACCCTTTCAAATTGTGCTAATGAAGGAGAACAATTTTTTTCTGTTTACAAAGATGAATATCCAGAACATTGTTGTGATGGTTTGACAGAATGGGAATCTGGTATGGATACAAGTATGTCTATCGGAGATGAATGTTATGATACAATGATGTTAAGTGGAAACCCTGTTGGAACTTGTATTAATTGTGGGAATGGGGTTTGTGAGGATATAGAAGATGTTTGTAATTGTCCTAATGATTGTAGTGCTGAAAATTCACAATATGTAACTGTCGAAGATTTTTGTAATGATCATGTTGGTGTTAATACAGGTCTCACAAATATGTGCAAAGAAGATCCTTATGATTTACCTCTTTGTAAACTTTGTGAATGGTAATAATCTCTCTTTTTGTTGCTAATTTTATTTTCCGACGCTAATATATTTATAATTTAGAAAGCTCATCCTTGATACCCTTAATTAATTCATCAGAAGTTGAGTATCTAACAATTCTATTTGTTAAGGCTCTGACAGAACCTTTTAGTTTTTTATCTTTTCTACAAAGTGCAATTATTGGTATTCCTAATGCATCTGCCCATCCAAGTTCAATTCCAAGACCTGTTGCTGAATAAGATACTTCTCCTAAAACAACATTAAATGTTTTCATAAGTTCTTTGGAATTATAAGGTCTATCTGAAGTTTCATGAGGTAGAGTTATCTCATGTTCATCACTAAGACAACTTTGACGTAGAGGTTGATATAATTCCTTTCTGAAATCTAATTTTTTTGAATGTGAAACATAAATTTTCATATTAGAAAATAATAAAAATAGTTTATAAAGATTATTACAATAAATTCCCCGTCGCCAATTATTTTCTTTCATAGAAACTTTTAAATAAATTAAAAACTTAATTTTAAAATGAAAAAAAGAGTCAGAAAGATAATTGAGAAAATTTTAATCATTTTAGCAATAACAGCCTCCTTCTTATTAATATATGGAATAATTTTTATTTAAAATTGGAGAAATATTAAATTGGTTTGGAAATTTACTAAACTTTTTAATTGTAGTTTATCTTTTCAGAAGGGTTATATATACTCAATGTTTTGAATCAATTGATGTTGGAATAGCAATAATTGATTTAATAGTAGGATTATTAATTCAGATATATAATATAACAGAAAAATGGTAAACAAAAAACTAATGAGATTTTTGAATGGGATATTTTTAGTTGGATATATTTTTCTTTTATTATATCTAGTTTATGAAATTGTTTTTTAATTTTCCCAATACTTTTTCTCGTCGCTAATATTATTTTCTTACATAGAAACCTTTAAATAGGTTATTTCTAATAGAAGTTTATAAAATGTTAATGAAATTAACTGGGATGATTACCTCAACTATGTTTTTGGTAGGATGAAGTAGAGTAGTCAAACTAGTTGTATTAACTCGTTATTTTAAAGCAGTTTTGGAGGAGACTTTTGAGATTTATTAATAAAAATAAAAAGTTATTATTTTAACTTTATATTTTATTTATTAATTTTATTATCTCTATTAAATCCAGTTTATCCTGCTGGCGGATGCGGCTATCTGGTTTATAATTAGGTTATGCGAGTCTCTCGAGAGAGGGCTAATCGCTCAGTAACACGTAGCTAACCTAACCTTAGGTCAAGGATAACCTCGGGAAACTGAGGACAATACTTGATAGAAAATAATTTCTGGAATGATTTATTTTTGAAATTCGAGCCTAAGGATGGGGCTGCGGCTGATTAGGTAGTTGTTGGTGTAATAGACTAACAAGCCAATGATCAGTAAGGGCTCTTAGCGGAGAAGCCCTGAGAAGGAATCTGAGACACGATTCCTCTCCCTACGGGGTGCAGCAGCCGAGGAACTTTTACAATGCTCGAAAGAGTGATCGAGTAAGCCAGAGTGTTTCTTTTAAAGAAACTTTTGTCTGCTGTAAAAATGCAGACGAATAAGGACTGGGCAAGACCGGTGCCAGCCGCCGCGGTAATACCGGCG
>CAYRKK010000090.1:0-3595 GCA_964424875.1 Candidatus Woesearchaeota archaeon | reverse complement strand
TTTATTATGGTGTTTTAACTCCTTCACAAGCTTTGTTAATGTTATATGGATTGCCTCCAACAAATGTTTATGAGACAGTTAAAGAATTTAAAAGAATTTTTGTTGATAAAGAAAAATTAATTGAAAAAAAATATTCAGATATTTTAGAAGAGATTGCAATAAAATATTTTAAAGGTTATGAACATGGCAAGGTTAAATCTGTAACAGGAAAAGAAGTTGATAAATTAATGAAAGATTCTGAAGATTATTTAAAAAGATTAAAAGAATTGCGAGGAGAACTTGAAAAAAGAATGAATCAAAAAACTTTTGAAGAAATTTACTCTAATGTTTTTAAGATTTTGAAAAGTTTATTTGGAAACAAAACTGAAAATGTTTTAGTTAATGAATATGAGAAAGAGATTGTTAATAAAGCAAAAGGAAATCCTAAATTTATACATACTTTAAATGAATTAATTGATGTTAAGAAAAAATATAAAACTAAGAAAGCTCCGAGTAAATATGCTTTTGAAAGATTAAGAAAAGATAGTGTTTATTTGGTTCAAGAGTTGATTGAGTATGGGCAGAGAAAAGAATTAGGCTTGTTGCAGAAAGCAAAAGTTGTTTTAAGTGTTAATGGAAAACCTTATGATTTGTTTTTAACTAAACCTAGTTTTTTAGTTAATGAAACAGGTGTTAAAAAAATTGAAAGTGATAAGATTGTTGATTCAGATGCTAATGAGTTAAATCAGGTTTTAGCTAATTATAAAGGTGGAAGAGTTGTTTTAGATGCTGAGTTATTGAAAGTTTTGAAAAAAGAATTTGGAAAGTTTGATGTTGGGTTGTGAGGGTTTGGGAAGTTTTTGATTTGAGTTGAGGAGTTTGATTGGGTTTTAATTTATTTCTTTTAAGTAATTAAAAGGATTTTAATATGTGCTTTATTTAATAAAAAAATGAGAAGAATAGATTTTGATTCACTTATTGAAAGTCTTACTAAATCTGAATATGAAGCTTTGAATAATAAAGGTTTTGCAAAAATCTTTAGAAGAAATACTCCTCTTTATTTTGATTTATGTTTGAGTATTGCTAAATTAGGGGAGATTGGTGTTGCTAGATTAAGAAAATTAGAAGAGAGTTTATTAAGGGCAAGGATTGTTAGTGAAGGTGATTTAGATAAAACAAGAAGTATTTATAATAGATATTTAAGGGATCAGAGTACTTTTTCAGCAAATGATTTTAAAACCCTTATTCGGGTTTGTTATTCTGCTAAAAGAATTATTTATGAAAGGGGTTATTAAAATAGTTTTATTAAATTAACATCCTTAAGAATATGGTATCATTAATATTACATAAGCTAAGCTTTAGGGAGCAGTTCTAGCTGTATTCTTGAAGAGATAATAAAAGAAACCTATACATTTATGCGTGGGAGGATGTCACTTATTCTGGAATACTTTCTATAATTGATTTTTGTTTTAGATTATCTATTAATTCTTGATTTTGTTCTTGAGTAATATCTTCAATATTTCTAAAATGTTTTCCATCTTTACTTCTAAGAACTTCTTCATTCCCATCTCTTAATTCTACTAAAAGATGTAATGGTTTATTTTCATTTCCTTTTTCTAAATAACCTGTTCTAACTTGAGGTTGTTTTTCAATTAAATCTAAGTAAGAAGGTTCTGAAGAAGATTTTCCAATATAGGTTCCAGCAAATAATAATCCTACTGAGACTCCTGCCCATAATATATGGGAGTAATATTTTCTATCCCTAATTTTATCTAAAAATGGCATTGACATAAATATAACCTTCAATAGGGATTTAAAAAGATTTATTTAATAGAACAGAAGCTTTTTAAACCTAATCTTTCTAACATTTTTATGAAAGGAAAAGTTATACAATTTCGAAGAGGATTAAAAAGAATCCATGAAAGGCATTTTATACTAGATGTAGGTATGAAATCTAGAGATGAAACTAATAAGTTTATTGATAAAAAAGTTGTCTGGACTTCGCCTGCTGGAAAAGAAATTAAAGGCAGGATTTCAAGTGCTCATGGAAATAAAGGTCTTGTTCGTGCAATATTTGAAAAAGGTCTCCCTGGACAAGCTCGGAATAATGAAGTGGAGGTTGAAGAATAAAATGTTAGGTGATTTATTTAAAGGTTCAAAAAATTTAAGAAATTCAAATTCAGGAAATTTAGAATGCCTTATGGCTAATTCATGTTTTATGGCTACTAATTGTGTTCAAGACCCTTATTCATGTACTTTTTTAAAATCTCTCTCAGAAGGAGATTTAGGGAGAGGATATAGTCCTAAATCTGATTATGGATCAGGCATATTGGAAGAATCTATTGGAACTGGAGATTACTCTTCTTCTGTAATAGATTATTTAAATCTTGGAAAGAATAATTCAACACTTGGAGATTATTCAGAAAGTTCAAGTAGAAGTTCATATGGGAGTATGAAATCTATTGGTGATAATTTAAAATATGGAAATGAGGAGGCTGATAAGTATACTGACTTAAGTCAAGCTGCTTAAATAAAAAATAGCAAACAGAATAAATTAAATGGTAGGAAATTATCAATTAAATAATCGGTATGTGGGAGGTTTATTGCCTCAAAAAGAAATTAGTGGACTTGAGTATTCAAGTAATCCCTGGATTAATGGAGGTTATGAAAATAATAAAAATGATATAGGCGCATTTCATGGGCCTTATGATAATTAATAGATATAAAACAAAAAATGGTAACAAAGAAATTAAAAATTTCTAGCTACCATTTTTAAAACACAAATAAAAAATGGCAACAACAAGAAAAGCATTAGCATATTCAAAAAGAAAACCTGTTGTTAATACTCGAAGAAGTAAAAAACAACAGCTTAGTTATATTAAAACAATTCCTCCTCAAAAAATTGTTAAATTTAATATGGGAGATTATCAGGGTTTTGAAAAAGGAAAATATAAAATTAAAATAACTCTTTCTGCTGGGGAAAATATTCAAATAAGGGATTTGGCTTTAGAGGCAATTAGGCAGTCATTAAATAAAGATATGACAAAATTATTTCAAAAGAACTTTTTTTTCAGAGTTAATGTTTATCCTCATAATATATTGAGAAACAATAGGATTTTTTCAGGAGGAAGTAAAGGAGAGAGAGTTCAAACAGGAATGAAACATAGTTTTGGAAGTCCTGAAGGTCGTGCAGCAATTGTTAAAAAAGGCAGGCCTGTTTTTACTGTTTATTTTAATGGTGATGAAAACTTGCCAAAAGTAAGATTATTTTTTAAAAAAGCTACTCCTAAAGTTCCTTGCAAAGCTGTTGTTAAAGTTGAGAAGATGGAGGGGTAGTTTTATTTTTAAATAAATATAAATGCATAACTATTAAAGTCTAATAAATTTCTTTAAGAATTAATACTATTTAAAATACATTATTTGGAGTTATTCGTGGAGTTGACTTTACCGCAATTTTTCTTTAATTTACAGTTACAACAAATACCTGAATTATCAGACCATTCATTTGTTCCATAACAGTTTTTTAGTAATTGTTTTTTTTCTAATTCACTTTTAACCATTAACAAGTTAATTCACTTCGTTCATGACCATAACTAATCCAACCTACCAATCTGTT
>CAYRKK010000089.1:0-3622 GCA_964424875.1 Candidatus Woesearchaeota archaeon | reverse complement strand
ATTTTGAAAAAATTAGCTAACTTTCTATTGAGGTTTTATTTGGGATGTAGCCTCAACAATCACAACAATTTTAAACCCTTCAAACCTTAATTTATTATAAAAAAAGGAAGATGCCAGAACAAACTCAACAAGACCCAATTAGTGCACTTCTTACTGAATTTGGAACAAGACTAAATGAAGTAGAAGAAAAACAAAGACTTGTTCGAGATAGAGCATTGCTAATTGGTGAAAATCTAATTTCAACAAAAGAAAATTTTGAAAAACAAAACTTCGAGGTTAAAAAACAAATCAATATAATAAACTCTGATATAAAAATACTTAAACAACTAACTCAAAGAATAATTAATGAAATTCCAAATCTTGCAAGAAGATCAGAATTAGAAATATTAGAACATCAATCGCAAATCTTCCAACCCTTAGAATTTGCAAGAATAAAAGATATTCAAGAAATTGTAAAAAAAGAATTAAAAAAACTTAAAAAAAACAAATAATCAAAAACAAGACCTATTGAAAGAATCATAACAACAATTTTAAAGAAGGTGAATAAGTTTGCAAGAGCATCTTAATAACAAAATAACGAACAGGCTCACGAATTGGGAGGATATAACCTCTCAAAATTGCAAATTAAAAAAAATTTCAACAGAACTAATAAAACACCAAAATATAAAAACACTAAAAACCTATAAATAAAATGGCAGTTTTAGAAAATATAACTCAAATGAAAAATCAAGGTATGTCAACATCTCAAATTATCCAAACCTTGAAACAACAAGGAATCTCTCCAAAAGAAATTAATGAGTCTCTTTCTCAATCTGAAATTAAATCAGAATTAAACAGAAACCCTCAAGAAAATCCTCTTTCTGAAACAAATCCAAATTTTCAAAATTCTCAACCAAATCAATATCCTCAATCTCAACAATCTTCAAATTTTTCAACACAACCTTCAACTAATTTACCTGCTTCTAATCAACAAATGCAAACAACAGAAATGCAGCCATCAATAAGCTCACAACCAACAGGAAATATTCCTCAAAATTTTCCTCAACAAACTAATCAAGAACAAACTTTTCCTCAATCTCCTTCTCTACAACAACCTCAAGAAAATCAAGAATTTGAAACCCCTCAACAATATCCTCAAGCAGAACAATATCAAGAATACTCTCCAACACCTTATCCAGAATATGAACAATATCCAGAATATCAGCCCCCTCAAGCAACAGACATTGAAACAATAAGTGATATATCTACTCAGATAATAGAAGAAAAAACCCAAAAACTAAAAAAAGAAATTTTATCATTTACAAGATTTCAAAAAGAATCACAAGAAAAAATAAAAGAACTAGACAAAAGATTAACAAGAATAGAAAGCATTATTGATAATCTTCAAATAGCAATAATAAAAAAAATAGGAGAACATAGTGAGGATATTAAAAATATTTCAAAAGAAATAAAAGCCACTCAAAACTCTTTTTCAAAAATGACTAATCCTTTAACAGATAATCTAAGAGCACTGCAAAAAATAACAGGAGAACCAAATCCAGAACAGCCTAAGGAACAACATGAAGAACAACAATCTGAAAACTCAAAAAAACAAGAAACATCTAGAAAAAAATCAAAAAAACCAGCCCCAAGTTTTGAAGATTATTTAAGATAAAAAATTTTTAACATACTAATAAGATTTCTAAGATATATTTTAAAACAAAGAAAAGTTTAAAAAGAATATCCATGTAAAATAATAATTATGACTCAAACTTTTGATATAGAATACAGATTAGGACAATTTTGCTATGCAAAACCTCCTGATTTAAATTTACCCTTTGAAGGACTCATACCTCAAGGAGACCATCAATTAAAAGCAATTGCTGAATTAAGCAAAACCCTATATAAAGAATGGATTGATGATGCAGGATTAGTAAGTGATGAAGGAGAACTTGAATTTTTATTAAATCATTTAAAAGAACAAATTGGAGATAAAAAAGTAACTCTTGTGCAAGAAAATCCTCAAATAGAAAATGGAAAAATATATCTTCCAACATTTATTAAAATAAAGGGGAGTCCTTCAATACAAGGAGAATTTTATGCAACAATTGCTGAATTAATAGCAAGTACT
The DNA here is from genome assembly GCA_964424875.1 of Candidatus Woesearchaeota archaeon. Classification (GTDB taxonomy): domain Archaea; phylum Nanobdellota; class Nanobdellia; order Pacearchaeales; family GW2011-AR1; genus ARS1285. Next base: position 1,512 of record CAYRKK010000089.1, on the reverse strand, counting down.
AAAGAATTTGCAGAGGATTTTCTTCCAAGAAAAGCAGTATAATTTTTTTTCTCACTTCTTTGTTAAAACCCAAGCAACAGCTGCAGCAGCAAGAACTAATAAAAAAGTTCCAGCAAATCTTCCATCAGAAATTCCCCTAATCTGCTCAAGCAAACTTGTCCCCTCTCCAGAAGTAATAACTAAATCAGGATGAAAAACAGGATTAAAAACTTTTATTGCAGCAATTAAAAATATAACAATCAAAAGAACAACAACAACCCAACCAAACCAAGAACTTGCAATACCTTCTAGCTTACCAACTGAAAGTCCATAAATAATTAAAACTAAAAAAACCACAACAAACAAAACAATAAACCAAGGAATAATTGTCTGAACATATAATTCTAATGATGAAAAACTCATAAAAATAACAGCCATAATAAAACTAACCAAAAGATTAACAAACTGACTATCTCCAAGAACTTTTGTTTTAATTAATATAGCATAAACAATTAAAAACACAAATAAAAAACTAAACACAGGCATAAAAAAATATATTCCAGATATGTCAATTGCCATTTTAAATTTTTATTTTATATTTGTTTTATTTATTAATAATTAATATTCTTATTTATTAATTTATCTAATTTTCTCATTCATAACCAATCCCCTACTCACCAATTCCCCATCCTCTTTTCCTATTTTATATTATTAATTATTTTTATTTAAGATTTATAATCCCTTTTAAATTTTTCTATATCTAACTCGCGGGGGTTGAACTTCCTCCTCCGGACATAACCCAAAACATAATTCCAACAATTATTGCAATTGCAAAAAGAGCAGGAGCAGCACTTACTAATCCAGTAGCAGCACCCCCTAACCAAACCATATCAGATACAGAAGTTAATAAAACAATTATAAAAATAATGCCACCTATCCCCCACCATAATTTTCCTTTAACTTTATCTTCAGCAATTAAACCCATTAAAATCATTGCAACTAAAAATACAGCTAACCCCATTCCAGCATAAGGAAAAATACTTGCATAAAATCCAGAAACATAATCAAATTGCAAAGCTAATAAACCAAAAGCAAGAGCAATAGTTGCATTAACCCCTTTATTATTTCCTAAAATATCTGTCTTAACTAATATTCCATAAACCAAAGCAAATATCATTAAAAAAGGAAGAGCATAAGCAAACACCCCCATATCAGCCCAGCTATTTAAAACATCTCCTATTGAATAATTAAAACCATATGGCATTTTACACCTTTTTATTTTATTAAAAGAAAAAGAGTATTTATATATCTTTTGATTAAAAATCTCAAAAATTAAGATAACAAACCTATTCTCAACTTTCTACCAAAAGCCTAAGCTAACTAATCTCTCTTAACTAATCGCAGACAATCCTTAAAATCATCAACACTCCTATCGCAAACTTCATGAAGAAGCTCTGAATAAGTATAAGCATCTTCTCCAGAGAACTTTGAATAAGTCCTTTTTCATATGATTTTTTAAAATAATTAACTTTA
>CAYRKK010000088.1:0-3669 GCA_964424875.1 Candidatus Woesearchaeota archaeon | reverse complement strand
CAAAAGTAAGAATAAAATTAAAAAGTATGAAGATTGAAGACTTAAACAAAATCTGCAATCAAATAAAAGAAATAGCAAGCAAACTCGGAGTTCCAATTTCAGGACCTGTTCCATTACCAACTAAAAAACTTAAAATAACAACAAGAAAATCACCTTGCGGAGATGGCACAGCTACATTTGATAATTATGAAATGAGAATTCACTCAAGAGTTATTGACCTTCCAGCAGATGACAGAGTTCTTCATGCAGTAATGAGAATTTATGTTCCAAGAAACATTACAATTAAAATTGAAATGAAAGATTAATTTCCTTCCTCCTTTTATAAAGATTTTTGATATTCCCAATAAAAAATGTAACCCTTTTTTTCAACAAAATCTTTATAAAACTTTTTAGGAAAACCTGCTTCAGTATAACTTCTAACAGTTGGAATACTCACTCCTACTTTCTTAGCAATATATTCTTTAGAGAACTTTGCATAAGTGCGATTTCTGAAGGAAATTTGTGCAAAGTTCTTCTTAGAGAATTTTGATTTTTGGACTTTTTCAAAATTCTCTTTAGGCAACCCAAAACAATACATTGCAGCCATTAATTCAATTTGTTCACAAGAAATTCTCTGTCTTGCTATTATTCAATTTCTTTCTTAATACCAAAAACATTCCCTGTTTTTTTAAGATTCTCAATCATCTCTTCATTCTTCTCCAAACCCTTACCTTGCAAAACCAAAACCTGCCTTGCTTTAATAAATGCGTCACATAATTTTAAATCCAAAGGACAATTAACTTCACAAGCTTTGCATAAATTACAATCATAAACAAGTTTTTCAATAAAACCCTTTTTTAAAATTACAGCTTTGCCTCTAGGAGAAAACTGCTCTTCTCTAACAATTCTAAGAACAGGACATATAGAATTACACATCCCGCACTTAATACATTTTTCAATAATCTCTTTTATCTCTCCCTTTGCATTAAATTCTTCAACCCCCATTTTTATCCTCCTTTTTTCCAATACCAAATTTATTCATCATTATCTCATCAATCATACTTTTTTCAGATTTAGAAACTTTCCCACGACTTCCTTCTAAAGATTTATCTAAATTGTTCTCAATAATCTTTTCACTTCCAATATCTTTCATCTTTCCCACATCTTCCCCAACACCCCTAACATCTGAAAACTTATTAGTCATTATATTCTTAATAAAATCTTTATCAACAGATTCAGATTTAACATCTTTACCAAATTCAATAATCTTTTGAGGAACTTGTTTAACAAACCCTTCAATCTTTTCACGCTGACTATCTCCTAATTCAGATTTAAATGTTTTTTCATAATCTAATAATTTTCCTTTTACTTCTTCAACCTCTTCTCCCTTAATTTTATCAATAAAACCTTCTATCTCTTTTTCAGGACTTTCTTTTTCACCCCTTTTCTCAAATCCTGAACTTTTTTCTTCAAACTTTTTTTCTTCAAAACCTCTTCCTGAAAAACCATCTGAATCAACAATCTTTCCTTTGTTTATTTTCCAAAAAGGATCATGCCTTAACTTAATTCTCTGAATAATTTTTTTCTCAAGAACCTCTAAAAAAGATTTATGTTTTATCCCAATCCCATTTACAAACTTTCCATTCATTCTATTAACAACATCCACAATTTCTTTTTCCCTATCTTTATTTTTAAAAAAACAATGCACAATTCCCAAACCCAAATCACTAAAATAAGGAACATCAGCTCTTTCTAATAATAAAAAAAACTCTTTTAATTTATCAAAGAAAAATCTCACATCTTCACTATAATAATATCCTTGAGAATAAATAAAATAATAATCTTTTTTAAGAATTTTCAAAAGATGATTATACTCTTCACTTCTTATCTTCCCCCTATCAGAATCAAAACCAATAATTATATGGTATTTTTTAGGAAAACCAAAAAATCCTGAAACTTTTGGATTTAAAAATTTCAGCATATTAATTTCCTTCTCTAATCTTAATCTTTTAGCAACAGTCCAAACCTCTTCAATATCATTTGTTTGAAAAATAGATGCACTTCTCAAAAAAATAGGAATTATTTTTAATTTAACTTTTAAAATAATTCCAGTAATCCCTTCTTTTCCACAAACATCAGATAAATCAGCTTTACCTATTTTAACTAACTCTCCCCTACCATTAATAAATTCGACTTCTTCAACCCAATCTTTTATATCCCCATATTTCATACTCCTATCTCCAATAAAATTCATAGCAACCATTCCCCCAATTGTAGAAATTTCATTAGAAGAATAAATAGGAAATTCAAATCCAACTGATTTTAATTTTTCATTTAATTCATTAATTATAACTCCTGCTTCTGCACAAACAGTTCTGGTTTTAGAATTAAAATCCAAAACCTTTTTCATTTTTCTCATATCAATAACAATAGAATTTTGAGGAACACATCCCCCAACTAAATTACTTCCACCTCCTCTTGGAACAATATCAAATTCAGAACTTGTCCTAACTACTCTTTGCACATCTTCAATATTTTTAGGAAAAACAACTTTAATTGCCCTTCCAATCATTTGAGATGCATCTGTTTCATAAGAAACTATTTCATTTTGATTCATATTTCATCCTCCAAATCCTCATAATAATCTTCTTCTTTTAATTCTTCTTGCAATTGCATATTAGCTTTTGCTTCTTTTAAAACTTCTTTTTCATTAGAATTTTCTTCAAGAATCTCTTCTTCTCCTTCAATAAATTCATCAGATTCTTTTTTGACCCCTTCAATACCTAATGCTAAACCTAAAACCTCAGATAACTCCAAAACCTCCACATCAGAATCTTTAATATTTTTCTTTAATAAATTATAATTATCAAAACCAACAACAACTATCTTTTTAACTCCAATTCTTTTTGCTTGCAAAATTCTTTCTCTTGCAATTTTATTTGCAAGTTCTGGGTTTGTTCTATCTAAACCTCCACAACTTCCACAACAAAAACTATTTTCCCCAAAATTATACATTTCTTTTATTTCATATCCAATTGCCTCTAAAATCTGCCTAGGTTCATCATAAACCCCGCAATACCTTCCTAAATAACAATTATCATGAAAACTCACAACCCCCATTGCCTTATATTTAATCAATCTTGATTTCCCTTTTAATTTTTTTAAAATAATCTCCCAAATATTTCTCACCTTAATATTCCAATCAGGGAGGATTTCAAAATAATTTTGCAAAAACATTTTATAACATTCAGGAGAGCTTGTAATAATACTATCAAATCCCTGTTCTTTAAAAATTTCAAAATTCTTACGAGCTAATTTCCTAGCTTCATTTTCATAACCTCCCTCCAAAGCCTCTAACCCACAACAAATTTGTTCATCCAAAACCTCAAAACCTATTCTAAGTTTGGAAAAAATCTTTTTATACATTTCAAAACCCTCTTTAAACTTAAAATAATTTGTACAACCAGGAAAATACAAAACATTACTTTTTCCAAAAAACGAAAATAAACCCATTTTTAATTCAACCTTTAATTAACAAAAAGATAATCAATCTTTTAAAGCATATATATAATTTAAAACATATAACAAGGAGAACAAGATAACATTAAAAGCAAAACAATAACAAAACAACCAACCCATCACAAAAAACTTAATAAACCCTTGTTTCTACAATCAATCATGGAAAAAGAT
>CAYRKK010000087.1:0-3719 GCA_964424875.1 Candidatus Woesearchaeota archaeon | reverse complement strand
AAATTAGATTAGAAAAGTTTGAGAATATTTTAATTATTGAAGTTAAAGAGGGAGATGATAAACCTTATAGATGCAAGGAAGGATTTTATATGAGGATTGGAGCTAATTCTCAGAAGATGAATAGAGATGAGATTGTTAGTTTAGCTGTAGATGAAGGGAGGATAAAATTTGACAATCAGATTAATAAGAAATTTAATTTTAAAGAAGATTTTGATGAGAATAAATTTTTAGATTATATTAAGAAAGCAAAAATAAGTTCTGTTTTGGATAAAAAGAACCTATTGGAAAGTTTGGGGGTTTTGTATGAGAAAGGAATGAATAATGCGGGAGTTTTGTTTTTTGCTAAAGAGCCACAGAAATTTTTTCCGCAAAGTGTTTATACTGTTGTTGTTTATAGGGATAAAGAAGGAAGCGATGTCATTGATAGAAAAGAAATAACTGGAAATTTAGTGGAAATCGTTGAGAAGGTTATAGGGTTTGTTAAGTTTTATAATAGGGTTGCTTATAAATTTACAGGCGAACCTGCAAGAGAAGAGATATTTGAATATCCTTTAGAAGCAATTAGAGAAGCTGTAATAAATTCAGTAATGCATAAAGATTATTTTGAGACAGGACATAATAATATTCTTGCTATTTTTCCAGATAGAATTGAGATGGAAGATTATTGGAGAAAGCCAAAGAATTTTGTTTTAGGAAAAACCAAGTTTAGAAGAAATCCAATAATTACAGAAATGTTTTTTAGAATTGAATTTGGAGAAAAAATGGGTTCTGGAATTAGGAGAATGGAGAAGATTTGTAAAGAGGAAGGAGCCCCATTTCCTGAAATTGATGTTGAAGAAAATTATTTTTATATTGCATTTAAACCTAATGAAAAATATTCGGAATTGGCTGAAGAAGAAGTTAAAGATAGTGGAAGGTTGGTAGAAAGGTTGGTAGAAAGGTTGGTAGAAAGGTTGGGTGAAAAGTTGGGTGAAAAGTTGGGTGAAAATCAAATAAAAATTATTGAATTAATTAGTAGAAATAAGTTTATTTCTATTCCAGAATTATCTAGGAAAATTGGAATAAGCACTACTGCAATAGAGAATAATCTTGCTAAACTTAAGCAAAAAAATATTTTGAAAAGGGTGGGGGGTGCAAAAGGAGGTTATTGGGAAATCATAAAAGATGAAAATGGCGAATAAAAAAATTAATAGAAATGGAATTATTAATCTGATAATAGTTTTAGTTGGGATAATTGGAGTTCTTGGTTTAGCAGGAGTTGTAGCAGAGGGGCAGTCTGATGAAAGTCTTCAGGCAGAGCTTGATAATTTATCTTCAGAGTTAACTTCTGAAGGTTATGACTGGTTGGTTAATTATTTTATTAATAATACTGCATCTATAGAAGTTTATCGAGAGGATGGAGAAGAAGTTATTGCTGTGATTAGTAATATAAGTGAAAGGGGATGGTATAAGACTTATTTAGATGGGAGTTCTGGAAGTGGTTTAAATGATAGTGAGAGTTTAGATGTTTTTGATTTAAAGATTGTTTGTCAAGAGAATATGAGTTGTTTAGGAATTGAGTTTGATTATATTGTAGATCCTTATTATATGAATGAAAGTGGGAAGAATCTTACTTATGAAAATGTGTCAGATGTTTATCATGGGTTTCTTTGGGATAAGAATAATATATGGATGCAGGTGAGGAGTTGTGATGATGCTGATTGTTCTGGTGAAACTTTTGTTGGACCTGATAATACTTCTGCAACTTGGTTTGAGAATTTTGGCTATAATAGATTAAATGTTACATTAACACCTAAAAATCAGTATTTTCAATATAAGGCATTTTTATATAGGAATGTTAGTGGGAGAATAAATGAAACATTTAGTCCTAAATTATCTAATGTTACAATTGGATATTATAATTATTCAAGTCCTTATGTTGAAAGTCCTAATTTAACTTATTCAAGTGCAGGAGATACATTGTTTAATTGTTCTACAAGAGGATATACAATGGGTTCTGAAGTTAATGTTAGTTTTAAATGGTATGTTGGAGATTCTCTTTTTAAGGAAGAGGTTTTGAATTTAAGTTCAGAAAGTTTGGTTTCAAGTGTTGTTGAAAATCCTGTGTATGGAAAATGGTTTAATTGCACTGTTTATGCTTATGATGGAAATTATAGTGTGAACAGAACAGATAGAATATTTAATAGAGTATATAAAACTGTTTATCAAGTATATCATGGATTTGAAAGTTTTGGTAATAATATATTAATGCAGGTAAGGAGTTGTGATGATGCTGATTGTTCTGGAGAGTCATTTGTAGGACCTGATAATACTTCTGCAACTTGGTTTGATAATCCTACAAAAGGTAATTTGACTAATGTAACTGAGAATAGATATTTTCAGTATAAAGCATGGGTATATAGAAATACAAGTTTTGACCAGGATTATAGTCCTGTGTTGTATGATGTGAGTATTGAGATAAATGCAACAGGTATATATAATATATGGAATTGTTCTTCTAATGAGAGGTTTGATAATGCTAGTTGTTGGTCTCTTGGGATGGTTCCAAAAGCACTTCAGAGTGTTGTGTTTAATGGTTCTGGAACAGGTGATTGCAATGTGACTAATAATACAATGCCTCAGGATATTTATTCATTTAGTGTTGAAGGAGGTTATGATGGTGTAATTCAGTTTTTGCCTTTGTTTGCTGTTGGTGATTGGACTGGTAGGAATGATGGAACACAACTTTGGAATGTTACAAATAATATTGTGATTAATGGAGGGACAATGAAGATTTGGGGTGATTATAGGTTGAATGATACTTATGGTGTTTTTGGAAATATAACTGATGATGGGCATGGGCAAGAGTGGAGTGCTGGGGGGAATATTACGATAGGTGCTAGTGCTACACTTGATGGAGATGGTTTGGGTTTTGTGAAAAATGTGGGGCCTGGAACTGGAGATAAGGGAGGCTCACATGGTGGAAAAGGAGGATATGGTGGAGCACTTCCTTATGGATCCATAACACAACCAACTTCTTTAGGAAGTGGAGGAAATTTAGGAGCAGGAGGAGCAGCAATAAAATTAAGTGCATTTGATGTATTAGTTGTTAATGGAATGATATTAGTAAATGCATCTTATATTGAAAAGGCAGGAGCAGGTGGTGGAATATGGTTAGTATCTAATACTTTTGATGGAAGTGGTGTGATTAATGCTGATGGAGGGGATGCTAGTTCGGGTAATGATAGAGGTGGAGGGGGAGGAGGGAGAGTATCAATTGAATATTCAAGTTCTACATTTTCTGGTATTGTTTCAGTTGCAGGAGGAACTACTGATCAGCATCCTGGACAGCCAGGAACATTATATGAGCCAAATAGATTTGCAAGTTCAGGAGATATAGTTATTAATCAAAGTTATCATTATTATTTTTCAAATTATTCAACAAGTTATAATTGGAATTTGACTTTAGAAAATTCTGAGATTTATTTTAGTAATGGTAGTTTGAATATAAGTAATTTAATTATAAATGATTCTTCTATCTTAAGATTTGATGTTGATGATACTGGTGATACTGGAACAGATGTTTTTCATATGAATAGTTTAGTTGTTAATGGAGAAATTAATGTAACTAGTAGTTCTAGTTTGTATTTGCCTGCAGAAGGAAGTTATGATCTTAATGGTGATTTATATATTGATTCTGGTTCAACTTTGTATGTTTTAGGAAATACAACTGCAATTAA
>CAYRKK010000086.1:0-3749 GCA_964424875.1 Candidatus Woesearchaeota archaeon | reverse complement strand
TAATTTTGAAAAAATTAGCTAATTTCATATTAAAATTTTATTTGGGATGTAGCTGCTAAAAATATTACTGTCACCTTCGGCAATTTTTTCTTGCAGAAAAAACGTATAACAAGGATTTAGAGATTCCGCCTTGCAGGCTCCATCCAAATTTTTGCTTCGCAAACTTTTTTTATCCCCGATGTTAAATCTCCAGACCTTAATTCAAGCCCCAATCTTTTCATCCCCTCAAAGCATCCACTGGTTTTAATTTACTTGCTTGATAACTTGGAATAACTCCAAATAAAATCCCAATTAAAAATGAAAAACTAATTGCAGCAGTTATTAAAGGCAAGGAAATATTAACTGTTATAATTTCAGTTCCAAAATAATTATTAGCAGCAGAAGCTACACCTAAAGATAAACCAATTCCAATTAAAACTCCAATTAATCCTCCAACTAAACCTAATAAACCAGACTCAATTAAAAATATCATTAAAATATTAGAATTCTTAGCACCAATAGCTTTCATAGTTCCAATTTCTTTTTTTCTCTCTAAAACAGAAGTATACATTGTATTTGCAATACCAATTCCTCCAACAATCAAAGAAATCATTGCAATTCCAACAACTACAATATTTACAGAAGTAAGAACATCATTTACAGCCTCAATAGCTTCTAGAGGAGTTTCAACAGAAAAATCTTCTTCACTTAAATCTAAATTTCTATCTTTTCTCATTACTTTTTCAATTCTTTCAGCAACTTCTCGAATTTCTTTAGGTTCTTCAACTTGTGCAACAATCATATCAATTTCATCATCAATATCTAAAAGATTTTTCATATCTTCATTAAGCATTACAACAACATCATTAACTTGAAAACTACTTCCTTTTTTTAAAATTCCAATAACCTCAAAATCTTTTCCTTGTATGTTAATCTTCTTTCCAACTTCTATCTCTTTTCCAAATTCATCTTTTTTAACAATATTACTTCCAAGAACAACTTTTCCAGAATCTCCAGATTTTAATAATCTACCTTCTTTTGCTTTCATATCTCCTGCTTCATAAACAATATCTGCAAGTTCTGAATCTTCAGGAATATCTCCAACATATTTAAATTTACTAATTTTATTATATTTAATATTCACAATTCTAACTAATCTTGGAATTGCATATTCAACTCCATTAACATTTTCTATTATTCTTAAATCATCTTCATTTAACTTTTCAACTACAGTACTTCCAGGAGGCCCAAAACCAGTTCCTGCATTTTGAATAGTTAATTTATCAGTTGAAAGAGTAGCAAACTGAGATGTAACAGCTGTTTGCAATCCCTGCCCCAAAGAAATCAACCCTACAACAGCAGCAATTCCAATAAAAATCCCAACCATAGTTAACCAACTTCTTAATCTCCTTATTCTGATATTATTCAAACTTAATTTAAAGAAATCTGCTATCATTTTTTGTTTTCATTTTTTATATTTAATTTTATATTTATCTTAACATATATTGTCAAAAGGGCTTTTAATGTTTTTGATAGAAGCATTTGAAACCTTTAAATATATTTTGGTTTGGATAGTTTATACTTGGCTTTGTCTAACATTCGATAAAAGGTTAGTTTCACTCTCCCAAATTTATCTATTATATTGAAATAATCTTTCCGCCCCAATGACTTAACTTCTTTTTTTCAACCAAAAAAATCCTGCGAATAGGCCAACAAATAAAAATAGACCTCCAAGCCAACTAATTGAATTTGAAATTCCAATAATATTTCCAGTAATTGTTTGCGATAAAAATAATAATCCTAAGCTTATTTCCCCAATACTTATAATCCCAAAAATTCTTTGTTCAAGATTTTCTTTTTTTTTGTTCTTCTCTAATTTCTTTACCTATTTCCCTTCCCCATTTTCTTAAATGCTCTATTCTTTTTTTAGCATATTCTCTATCTCTTTTACTTTTTACCTTATGATAAAACCTTCCCCTCTTTTTTTTATATTCATAAGAAAACATCCCCCTACGCCAAGGGCCTCCTTCTTCTCTCTGTTCTCTTGCTAAACCTAAACAAACAACCTTTGAATTAATTCTTAAATTTTTCACTGCTTCTCGTAAAACCACTGTAGAATAGCCTAATGTTCCTCCAGAATCCAGATAATAACCTTTTGAGTTTATATCTTTGGCGTTTGGATCTGGTTCGTAAACTGGAAGTGTTTTAAATCTATGAGTGACTGACTTATGAGGCTTCCCCTTAATTGAGTCAACATAAAATCCTCTACCTTCGTCAATAACTGCTATATCACCTTTTATATTATGCCTTTTAAGTTTTTTCCCTACTTCCTTCTCAACACTTAGAAATTCATTACTTTCTAAATTAACAGACAATTCTGTAGGTTTATCTTTATGAGAGCCACGAGGTCTTAGTTTTAATGGATGAATGTCTATAGTTAATATCTTTGGTATCTTTTCTTCTGGCCACGCTTCTTTGTATATCTCCTTAATAGCCCAACCATATAATGTTGATCCTGTTTGCGTCATAAATATCGCTTCTGGATGGTACTTATCATGCAATTCTTTAATTCTTCTTTTTGCAACTTTTGTATCTATATCTGCAGACAAATTTGTTTCTGTAACCATACTTTAAACAGATTTTTAATATATTAATATCTTTCCACCCCTCAGATTATTTCATCTTCTTTTTTAATATCCAAATCTTCTCTCATAATCTTTATGATCCATCCATTCTAATATAATTGAAAGAACATTAACTTCATTATTTGTTACAGAATAAATTAATCTCCATCCTCTAGGCATATCATATTTCCAAAGATTATCAATTCCATATTTATCAAGGTATACTTTTGGAATAAGTTTTTTTTGAATCTGTATCCCACAAAAAGCATTTTCTTCCAAATCATCCATTGCCCTATTAATCCATTCATACAACTTTTTATCTTCAGTTTTTGAATCTTTAAGTTTGTTTAATGTCTCTTTCAATTTTTCATCAGCATATCTGATTATAGATTTCATCTTGATAATTCAAGTTTATTTAGATATTTTTGAACTAATTCTGGATTCCAAATCCATGCAAGATGACCTTCTTGATCTTGTGCAATCTTTCCAGATTCTATTAAATAATTAAATATCACACAAAATGTCTGATACATCATTTTTTTAGGAAGATTCTCCCACAAACTTCGTTTTTTATATTCTCCTGAATGATCTCTAATAAATTCTTCTACCATTAAGACTGTATCTAATTGTGGATAATGTAATATTCCTTTTGGTTTTAATTTTTGTTCCATATTGTTATATAGACTTATATAACTTATAAATGTTTTGGTTTTAAGATTCTTTCCCAAAGATTATTCCATTTTTTTTAGAAAAAGAAGTTCACTTCCCAACAATTTTTCCATCTCTTAATCTATATATTTTATCAGCATGTTTTGCAACATCTATATCATGTGTAACTAAAATAACTGTTTTTCCTTCTTTACTTAATTTAACAAACATCTCTGCAACTTCTTGCCCTCTTTTTGAATCTAAATTTCCAGTAGGTTCATCAGCTAAAATAACCTCAGGATCATTTGCCAAAGCTCTTGCAATTGCAACCCTCTGTCTCTCTCCTCCAGATAACTGATTAGGCAAATGTTCCATTCTTTCACCCAACCCTATTTCAGTTAATAATTTTGTAGCTTTTTCTTTTCTTTTCTCAACATCTACTCCTTGAAAAACCATTGGCAACATAACATTTTCTAAAGCAGTTAAAGTAGGAATTAA
>CAYRKK010000085.1:0-3806 GCA_964424875.1 Candidatus Woesearchaeota archaeon | reverse complement strand
AACAGCAAATGCCTGCTGAATAGGTAACTGCCCTGCAATATCTACTAATCTATTATTATCAATAACAATAACAGTATCTACATAATCTCTTAATTCCTGCAAACCAAATTCAGCTTTATCAATTCTTGCTTTTTCACATTCAAAAGGCATTGTAACTGCACCAATCACAACAGCGCCTGTTTCTTTAGCTAATTGTGCTACTACAGGCATTGCACCAGTTCCAGTTCCTCCTCCTTCACCTCCTACAATAAAAATCATATCAGCTCCTGAAACAGCTTTTTTTACTTCTGAAATAGATTCTTTAGCAGCTTCCCTGCCAATTTCAGCTTTTCCTCCTGCACCAAGACCTCTTGTTAACTCCTTACCAATTAAGATTTTTTCATCTGCTTTTGTAATACTAAGATGCAAAGCATCTGTATTAGCAGCATAAACAGCAGCACCATTAATTCCTTTATTAAACAACCAAGTTACCATATTATTGCCAGCACCACCAACACCAAAAACCTTAATATTTGCCTTACCTGCTCTCAAATCATCAAAATTAATACTATGCGTATCAACATTATCAATCGCTTCTCTTGCAAAATCTAATACCATTAGTTTTTATAACCTCCTTTCAGTTATTAATACTTCAGAACCTTGGCTCTGAACTTCAACACCATTAAATTTAAATAATAGTGTTTGTTTTTATTTAAGAAAGTTAACATACTTTCAACTAAGAGAACAAATAAAAAGAGGATCACCCCTTTAATCACCAATTTTAATTCACCTCCCAATGATTAAAATTGATTATTATAAAGATAATTATAATTCTTTATTTATAAATTTATTTGTTGTAGAGAATAATGTTAACTTTAAAATAATTCAAACTCCTAACAAATCTAAACCATTCCCTCCAACCTCTCCACCTTTTCCCAACATCTCTCTAACCTCTCATTAGCTTCTTTAACAACTAATTTTAAAAAATCATCATTAATTAAAACCTTCCCATTAGACATAACAGGAAAACTCATACTTTCAGTACTATGCAACTCTACCATCACTCTTTTACCACTAGACATAACCCCACTCCTTTTCCAACCAGCTAATTTAGCTTTTCCAACAATTTCAAAAGCATCACTCAATTGAGCACAAGCAACATGAAGTATACATGATGTTTCCTGAAATTCAACTAAATTCTTATACTCCTTACCAACATTTTCCAATGTCTTTTCCAATTCTTTAAAACTTATTTTATCATGAGTTCTAAATAAAAATTTATCAGGTGTTTTTTCAATTCCTCCTTTTAATAAAACCACACGACCAGAACAACTAGAAGTTGTATAATAATTCTTTTTTTTATTTATTTTATCACACAAACTCTTAATCTTAAAATCCCAACTACCTATTGAAGATTTATCTTTTTTAGATAATTGTTTTTTCTTTTGTAGTTGAAAATTCATTTTATTTTTCATTCAATAATCTTAACAATTTCTTTATAAGAAATATACTTAATATCTAGCTCACGAACACCATCCTCAGGAAGCTCCTTACTAATCAATTCCTTAATAATATATACTTTTTTAGGCTTAAACCATTTACTATAGGCAATTTCAATTAAACCACCAACAGAATAACCTAAACATAACAAAACATCGCACTCTTCATTTAATTTTTCAGGTTGATTTCTCCATGTTCCACAATTAATTTGTTCTCCTAAATCTAGATTTAATCTAGTAAATCCAAATTCTTTATCCTCTAGAGGAACAATAACATATACTTTCTTACCCTTATTTTCAATAAATTTCTCAGCAAAAAATTCACTTACAGAATCTTTATCAGGTGTTAAAACAACCTCATTGCCAGATTTAGCAATAATCTTAACAATTTCCCAAATTATTTCCTCAGAATTTTCATTAATCTTCCTAACATATTCTAACTTGCTCGGCCCAATTATTCCTATTCTCATTTCTCAAACTCCCCTCCAACCTTCAACAAATCAGAGTCACATCCTTTCCAACCTAACAACTGCATCCCAACAGGAACTTTATCCCCTTTATCCTCAACAAAACCACAAGGAACAGAAATAGCACAAATCTCACAAAGATTAGCAAGAACAGTGCAAGCATCATAATCATAAATATCTTCAACAGAAATCTTCTCTCCCACTTTATGAGGCAATTTAGGAAAAGTAGGGAGAATCAAAAAATCATATTTTTTAAAAGCATTTTCAAATTCCTTTTCAATTATTTTTTTAGCTTTCAAAGCTCTTCTATAATATTTTCCTGCAAATTCTGCTTTTGTTATTTCCTTACCTCCCAAAATCCTACGAAGAACCTCCTCACCACAACTATCCTCAATTTTAAATCCATATTTCCTACCATCAAACTTTCGAGTTCCTGAAAAAAACTCAGTATAAACAATAGGATAATAAGTTTGAATTCCCAAACTAATATATTCTAATTCAACATCTTCAAATTTCCAGTTTTTTTCATTACAAACTTTTTCAACTCTTTCTCTAATTTTCCTCCAAATTTCTTTATCAGCATTAATTTTCAAAACACCAATTTTTAATTTTTTCAAATCTTTTTTCTTATCTTCAAAATCTCTTGAAACAGCATCTTTTTCATCTTTTCCTTTTATAATATCAAAAACTAATTCACAATCTTCAACACACTCTCCTAAAGGTCCTATTTGATCAAAACTCATACACATATCAATAAGTCCATACCTACTTACTGCCCCATAACTTGGTTTAAAACCAACAACACCACAGCAGCTTGCAGGAGCTCTTACTGAACCTCCTGTGTCTGAACCAAGAGCAAAATCACAAAAACCAGCAGCAACACCTGCAGCACTTCCAGAAGAAGAACCACCAGGAATCCTACTCATAACCTTAGGATTTTTACAAACACCAAAGGCACTATTTTCTCCAGTTGAACCACAAGCAAACTCATCACAATTAACCATACCCAAAATAACAGCGTCTTCATCCAACAATTTCTGAACAACACTAGCATTATAACCAGATTTATAATTCTCTAAAGTCTTACTCCCACAATTACATATCAAACCCTTAACATTAATACAACTTTTAATTAAAACACCTGCTCCAACTAATTTCCCAACTCTTTCTCCTTTTTTAATTTTCTCATCAATTTTCTTAGCATCTTCAATAACTCTCTCATTCAAATGTAAAACAATATTCATTTCTTTATTTTCACTTTTAATTTTATCAACAAAATTTTTAATATTTTGTTCTGCTGTTAATTTTCCTTGTTTAATTTGTTCTAATTTTTGTTTAAACATATTGTTCACTCCCCCCATCTCACTTCCACCCCCCTTTCTCTGCAATTATAAAATCATCATCATGTTCAGGAGCATTTTTCAACAACTGTTTTTTAAAATCAGAACATTCCTCACCTTCTCCCTCTTCTCTCTCAAACTCATTTCTATCAACATAAAACTCCTTATCACTTTTCCCTTCAACTTCCTCCAAAGCTTTTGCAAATTTATCAAGAATTTCTTTTGCTTGTTTTTCAATTTTTTGTTTATCAATCATACTAATTTATCTCCTTTATCTTATTTAAAATTTTATATAATCTATCCTTTATTTCTAAATAAAACATCTTTATATCTTTTGCCTCTTCAACAGAAATTTTCCTCCCATAATATTTAGATTTATTTCTTTTAATTCTAAAATTATCAAATCTTTTTATAATTGTAATATCAAAATCTTTCTTACTCAAATAAGTAATTGAAGCTTCATGAGAATACAAGTTAATTCACTTCGTTCATGACCATAACTAATCCAACCTACCAATCTG
>CAYRKK010000084.1:0-3866 GCA_964424875.1 Candidatus Woesearchaeota archaeon | reverse complement strand
AATTTAATACTGATAAGTATTTCTGATAGACACTTAAATCGGAGATACTGAATATTCCGAAAACCTTAAAAACCCCATTTTATTATGTAATTAAAGGAGAAAATTGGTCTCAAGTCCAAAGAAGAAATTCTTTGATTATTTTCCTTGGAGAGAGACAAAAAATATTAAGAATATGGAGATACCAGATATGCAGCACCAAGTAATGGGTTATGATAGAAGTGCAACTATGTTTTCACCAGATGGGCATATCTTACAAGTTGAATATGCTGAAAAAACTGTTAGATTAGGAACAGCAAGTATTGGAATTAATTGTGCTGATGGTGTTGTTATTATTTCAGATAAAGGTAAAAAAGATATTTTAATTGTAAGCGAGTCTGCTGATAAAATTTATGAAATCGACGAACATATTATAGCTTCGGCAGCTGGAATTTTAAGTGATGCAAGAATTTTAATTAATCATATGAGAGTTATTGCTCAGCAACATAAAGTAACTTATGATAGTCCAATTGATGTTGAATCTGTTATTAGAGAATTATCTGATATTAAACAACAATACACACAACATCCTGGTGTAAGACCTTTTGGAGTTGCTTTAATTGTTGCTGGTGTAAGTAATGGAGAAAGTAAATTATATACAAGTGATATTACTGGAAATTATTTTGAATATAATGCTATTGCAATTGGAGAAAACGATGACAAAATTAAAGAGACATTAAGAAAAGAATGTAAAAAAGATATGAAAGTTGATGAAGCAATTAAATTAGGTTTAGATATTTTTAAAAAAGTTCTCGGAGATAAATTTGATATTAATAGATTTAATATTGGTGTGGTTAAAAAAGATGATAAAAAATTAAAGAAATTAAATATTGAAGAAATAAAGGAGTTTGAGTAAATGACAAACACAATAGCACGATTACGTTCAGGGAAATTAATTTTTGAGACAATGGTAGATTTAGATAATGCTATGAAACTTAGAAAAGGCGAACAAGTTAATATTAATGATGTTATCAGAGATACTGCTGTTTATTTAGATCAAAAAAAAGGAATGCAAGCAGGAAAACCAGAACTTGAAAATGTTTTTGGAACAACAGAACTTGCCCCTATTGTTGAGAAAATTGTAAAAAAAGGAGATATTGAAGTAACTCAAGATTTCAGGGACGAGGCATTAGAAATAAGAAAAAAACAAGTTATTGATTTTTTAACAAAAAATGCTGTTGATGTTAGAACAAACAGACCCTTCACACCAGATATTTTAGAAAGTGCTTTAAAAGAATCAGGAGCTAGAATAGATAATCAAGGTGTTGAAAAACAAATCAACAATGTAATAGAAAAACTTAAAAACATAATTCCAATTAAAATAGAGACAAAGAAAATTAAAATAAAAATTCCTGCTCAGCATACAGGCAGAGTTTATGGATTAATTCAGGAATATAAGGAAAAAGAAGAATGGCTTGAAAATGGTGATTTAGAAGTTGTTCTTAATCTTCCTGTTGGAATTCAAATGGATTTTTATGATAAATTAAATTCAATCACTCATGGAAGTGTATTAAGTGAAGAAATTAAGGAGTAAAAATGTTAATATTGTCAAGAAAAAAAAATGAAAGCATTGTAATAAATGATGATATCACTGTAACAGTAGTAGAAATTCGAGGAGATAAAGTAAGATTAGGTGTTGAAGCTCCTCCAGATGTTCCTGTTCATAGAAGAGAAGTTTATGAAGCTATAAGGAGAACTCCACCAGGATTAGGTGGACATGGAGAATCAGGTAAACCTAAAGAATATATGGATTCAATTTATTCCAACCCTAGCAATTTATGCCCTAATTCAGATAGTGATTTTTATGATAGTAAATTAAATAAATTAGAGAGATTATATAATTTTTAAAATGCCAGAAGAAACAAAACAAGAAAGAAAATTAGTAATTCCTGGAGAAACAATTATATCTGGAGATGATTATCTTCCTGGAGATTTTACTAGAAAAGAAGGCAATGATATTGTTGCAAGCAGATATGGGTTAGCTGAAGTTAATGGAAGAGTTGTTAAAATAATTCCTGTCTCAGGTGTTTTTGAACCTCGAAGAGGAAATAATGTTATTGGAAGAATTGAAGATATTAATTTTAGTGGATGGTCTATAAATATTGGCGGACCTTATTCTTCATTTTTGCCTTTAGCAGAATGTCCAAGATTTATTAATAAAAATAACATAGCTGAGTTTGGAGATATTGGAGATGTCATGAGTTTGAAGATTTTTGCTGTTAAAAAAGGTGGAGTTGATTTGACTTTAAAATCAAGAGGATTAGGAAAATTAGAAGATGGAAGATTAATTAAAATAAACCCTCACAAAGTTCCAAGAATAATTGGAAGAGAAGGCAGTATGATTAATTTAATTAAAAATGAAACCCATACAGAAATAAATGTTGGGCAAAATGGTTTTGTCTGGTTAAAAGGTGATTTTGAAGGTGAGAAAAAAGCAGAAGATGCTATTAACTTAATTGTTCAAGAAGCTGCTAATGATGGTTTAACTGAAAAAATTGAAAAGTTTTTAGGGGGTGGGAAGTAAAATGACATACACAAAAAGACCAGATGGAAGAAAGATGGATGAATTACGTCCAATAAAAACAGAAATTGGAATAATTCCAAATGCAGATGGAAGTGCGTTATTTGCATTTGGTGGAGAAGATGGAGGAAAAGGAACAATTGCAATAGCTGCTGTTTATGGTCCAAAACCATTACATCCTCAACATCTGCAAGAACCAGATAGGGGAATAATAAGATGCGAATATAATATGCTTCCTTTTTCAGTTACAGAAAGAGCAAGACCAGGTCCTTCTAGAAGAAGTAAAGAAATTAGCATGGTTACTGCAAATGCTTTATCTTCTGTTGTAGATTTAGAAAGATTCCCAGGAACCGTTATTGATGTTCAGATTATGATTTTACAAGCAAATGCTTCAACTCGTTGTGCAGGAATTAATGCAGCTGCAATGGCATTAGCTCATGCTGGAATTGTAATGAAAGAAATGGTCTCAAGTGTTTCAATTGGAAAAATAGATGATAAAATAGTTGTAGATATAACAAAAGAAGAAGAAGACCATAAAGAAGGAGAAGGTGCAACAGACATTCCTTTCACAATGACTTCACGAGCAAAAGATATTGTTCACTTGCAATTAGATGGTAATATCCAGACTTCAAGATTCATGGAATCTGTTGAAGCTTCTAAAAAAGCTTGTGAAAAAATTTTAGATTATCAAATTAGGGCTTTGAAAGGCGAAAAGATTGATGAGGGGGCGAAAGGAAAATGATAGGAAAATTGGATACCGAAATACTAGTAGGAATAAGTGGTTTAAAACCTAATGAAAGAATGGCGGAACTTCTTCGTCAGCATGCTGGATATGGCTTTTTTATTCCAAAGGATTTATTATCAAAAGTAAATATAGTGAAACCTGGTTATAGGGGAGGTCAATAATAAAATGCAAATCTCAAACATAAACAAAAAACGAATAAGCACATTGCTTAAAGAAAACAAAAGATTAGATAATAGGGGAAATTATGATTATAGAGACATAACTATTGAAACTGGAATATCTATAAATGCAGAAGGTTCTGCAAGAGTTAAAATAGGAAAAACAGAAGTTATTGTCGGTGTTAAATTAGGAACTCAAGAACCTTATCCAGACCATGATGATGAAGGAACAATGATGACAGGAATGGAATTCAGTCCTATTTGCGGAGAAAGATATGAAGCAGGACCTCCTAAAATAAATGCAATTGAAGTTGCAAGAGTTGTTGATAGGGGAATTAGAGAAAGCGGATTTATTGACTG
Organism: Candidatus Woesearchaeota archaeon; assembly: GCA_964424875.1. Lineage (GTDB taxonomy): Archaea > Nanobdellota > Nanobdellia > Pacearchaeales > GW2011-AR1 > ARS1285. Next base: position 46 of record CAYRKK010000084.1, on the reverse strand, counting down.
GAAAAAATTATGCATTAAAAAAGGAGAAAAAGTCTGGAGTGTTATG
>CAYRKK010000083.1:0-4279 GCA_964424875.1 Candidatus Woesearchaeota archaeon | reverse complement strand
TTTTAAAATGGTTCAACCAAGAGGTAGAGGTTTAGGAATGGGCAGGGGCTTAGGAATAGGAGGCGGTAAAGGAATGGGAGGAGGATTTGCAGTAGGTCCTGGTGGGAGATGTGTTTGTCCAAAATGTGGATATGAAGAATCCCAAATAAGAGGACAACCCTGTATGAATAAAAAATGTCCAAAATGCGGAAGCCCTATGACAAGAGGATAAAATTAAGAAAAAATAAGGATGAAAAAAGCAATAACAAAAGCAGGAAAAGGATTATGGAAAGCTTTTCCCATGATATTAGGAACCATTTTACTTATAAGTTTAATTTCTACTTTAATTCCTAAATCGTTTTATACAAAAATATTTAGTAATAATTTCTTTTTTGATCCTATTTTAGGAAGTTTAATTGGAAGTATTTCTGCAGGGAATCCAATAACAAGTTATATTTTTGGAGGAGAAATATTAAATCAAGGGGTTAGTCTTTTGGTTGTAACAGCATTTTTAGTTGCATGGGTTACAGTTGGATTAATACAATTACCTGCAGAATCAGTAATTTTAGGAAAAAAATTTGCTTTGTTAAGAAACATTACAGCATTTATTTTGGCTATTCTTGTAGCTATAATTACAATACTAATCTTTGGGGTATTTTAATATGAATATAAAAAATAAATTAAAACAAATTTCAGGGTCTTGGTATTTTTTAATAATTATATTATTAATTTATCTTTTGTTATTTATTTTTAAACAAGATTTATTTTCTTTAAGTTTAAACCTTTTTTATGATATTTTTTTAAAAATAATTCCTGTATTTGTTTTTGTTTTTGTTTTAATGAGTTTAATTAATTATTTTATAACCCCAAAATTTATAATAAAACATCTTAAGGAAAAAGGGATTAAAAAATGGTTTTTTGCGATTATTGGAGGAATTTTATCTTCAGGCCCAATTTATATGTGGTATCCTCTTTTAGCAGATTTGAAAAATAAGGGGTTAAATTATGGTTTAATTGCTTGTTTTTTATACAATCGAGCAATTAAAATTCCTTTAATTCCCTTAGCAATAATTTATTTTAGTTGGCAATACATTCTTGTTCTAACTATTGTCATGGTCATCATTTCAATTATTCAAGGAATATTAATAAATAAATTAATGGAGGTTAAAAAATGAAAATAGCAATAGCATCTGAAGGAAAAGAAGTTGATTCTGAAATAAGTCAAAGGGGCGGAAGAGCACCTTATTATCTTATTTTTGAAGATAAAAAACTTATAGAAACAATAAAAAATCCTTTCGCATCTGGTTCTGGCGGAGCTGGTTTTTCTGTAGCTTATATGTTAGCTGAGAAAAAAGTTAATTTAGTAATTGCAGGAAAAGTTGGTGGAAATATAATTTCTGCATTAAAAGAAAAAGGAATTGAGTTTAAGGAAGAATCAGGCAAGACAGTTAAAGAAATTGTTCAATGATTTTAAAAAAATAAATGGGAGTATGAATATTTAAAATGATAGATTTTGCATGCAAAAAATTTGATTTAAAAGAAGTAATTAGATGTAGTTTGGCTCTTACAAAAATAGAATTTAAAATAATAGAACATTTAATAAAGAATCCCCACAAAAAATTTATAGCACAAGAAATATCTCAAAAATTTAATATTGGATTATCAACTTCTCAGAAAGCAATTAATGAAATTAATAAAAAAGAATTAATAAAAAGAAGCCAAAAGAATTTACAAAAAGGAGGATATATTTTTGTTTACTCTATTAAAGAAAAAGCAATTTTAAAAAAAAGAATTTTAGAATTAATCAATAATTGGGTGCAAAAAGTTGAAATAAAAATGAAAGAATGGTAAGAGTATTTCATTTTTAGGGAGTTATTGTTAAATACTCCGACTTGTTTAAATACTCTTTTATACATAAAAATTTAATTAAATTTAGGAGAAAATAAAAATGGGTTTGTTTAAGAAAAAATGTGCATATTGTGGAGCCAAAATCGAGAAAGGCAAGGAGACATTAGCAGAAGTAAAAGTTCCAGAATTTAAAAATAAAGTCATAAAACCTTTTTGCAGTGAAGAACATGCAGAATTTTATAAAAATAATGTTAAGGGAACCCCTAGTAGAAGTTCTTGTCCTTATTGTAAAAATTAAAATGGCAATCTTTGAAAATATAAAAAAAGAATTAGAAAAAAGTTCTAATTATCTAAAATTATCTAATAATGAAAAAGAATATCTTTTTAGATATGAATCTATTCAAAAAAAAGAATTAAAATTAAAGAATAGTAAATATCCTGCCTGGAGAATAATTCATAATAATGCATTAGGTCCTGGAAAAGGGGGGATAAGATTTCATTCAGATGTTTCTGAAGATGAAGTAAAATCATTATCTTTTTGGATGAGTATGAAAACTTCTTTGCTTGGTTTGCCTTATGGGGGTGCAAAGGGAGGAGTAAAAATTGATATTAAAGGTATGAGCGAGAAAGATATTGAAAAAGTAAGCAGAAAATATATTAAATGCTTCTACGAATATATTGGGCAAGATAAAGATATTCCTGCTCCAGATGTTTACACAAATTCTCAAATTATGGCATGGATGCTTGATGAATTTGAAAAAATAAATAAAAGGCATGAACCTGGTATGATTACTGGAAAACCTGTTGAATTAGGGGGCATTACAATAAGAGGAGATGCAACTTCTAAAGGAGGACTGATTGTATTAAATGAATTTTTAAAAAAAGTTGAAAAAAACAATAATTTTAAGGTCGTTGTGCAGGGCTTTGGAAATGCTGGAAGTTATATTGCTTCAATGTTACAGGAACAAGGATTTAATGTTGTTGCCGTAAGCGATAGTAAAGGGGGAATTTTTAATAAAAATAGATTAGAAATAAATGAAATTAAGAAATTGAAAAATGAAGGAAAAAGTGTTATAGATTATGAAGATGGAGAAAAAATAACAAATGAACAATTACTTGAATTAGATGTTGATTTACTAGTATTAGCTGCATTGGAAAATCAAATTACTGAAAATAACGCAGATAAAATAAAAGTAAAATATATTTTAGAATTGGCAAACGGACCTATAAATGCTGAGGCAGATGAAATTCTTTTTAATAAAGGTGTTATTGTAATCCCAGATATTCTTGCAAATGCAGGAGGCGTTGTTGTGAGTTATTTTGAATGGGCTAATAATAAATCAGGGAATATTCTTGAAGAAGATTATCTAAAAAGAAAATTAGAACAAATGATGATAACTGCTTTTGAAAAAGTTTATGATTTACTTACTGAAAATAAAAAAGAAATTAGTATGCGAACTGCCGCATACATAATTGCAATAAAAAGAATATTGAGTGCTGCTAAATTAAGAGGAGAAATAATATGAAAATAAAAAATATCACTATATTGTCTGGATACAATAAAAAGAAAGAAAAAGAGATTATAGAAAAAATAGAAATTTTTGAAGGGCAAAAAATAGGGATTGTAGGACATACTGGTTCGGGAAAAAGTCAATTGCTTTATGATATTGAAAAGTTAGCTTATGGAGAAACAAAAACTAAAAGAAAAATTCTTATTAATGGAGAAAAACCAAATAAAAATTTGAAAACAGATCCGACCATTAAAATAATTGGTTATTTAACTCAACATATGAATTTTATGACTGATACAAGTGTTTATGATTTTTTAAAAACACATATAATAACAAGAGGAAAACATAATGCAAAAGAGGAAACAGAAAAAATTATAGAAAAAGTAATAAATGAAGCTAATAAAATAACTGGAGAAGAAATAAAAAAAGAAACTAATTTGCTTATTTTATCTGGAGGGCAATCAAGAGCCTTAATGGTCGCAGATTTGGCATATATAAGTGAATCTCCAATAATACTGATTGATGAAATAGAAAATGCAGGAATAAAAATAAAACAGGCTCTTAATATTCTTATTAAAAAAGGCAAGATAATATTTTTAGTTACTCATGACCCTCTTCTTGCTTTAGATACTGATAAAAGATTTGTTATGAAAAATGGTGGAATAAGCAAAGTAATTCATACTTCAATAAAAGAAAAAGGAATTGCGAATTATCTTTCGTGGATAAATGACTATATCTTAGATATAAGAGAAGAAATAAGAGAAGGTGGAAAAATAAACGAATTAAAATTAATATGTGCGCCAATAGGAGTAGAAAAATGAAAATTGTAATTTTTGGAGGGACGCCTGGAAGTGGAAAAACAAGTATAATCAAATTTATAATTCAGGAATTAAAAGATTTAAAAATTCATTATGTTAAGTTTGATGTTTTAAGCACAGATG
>CAYRKK010000082.1:0-4384 GCA_964424875.1 Candidatus Woesearchaeota archaeon | reverse complement strand
GTAGTTTCGCTTAATTATAAGCTTTATTGGTCCGTTTTTGCATCAATCACCAAAAATTTATAATTACTAACAACTATTATTTCATTAACATCATCAATCTCATTTATTTTATCAACAATATACTCAATAAGAGGCTTTCCTCCAATATCCAACAAAGCTTTTGAACATCTCTCACCTAACTCACCTAAACGAGTTCCATAACCTGCACAAAGTATAATTGCTTTCATTTTTAAAATCTAAACTAACCCACCCCCTTCAACCCATCCCCATCTCTCCTAGGAATAATATGAACATGAAAATGATTAACAAGTTGTCCAGAAACTCCACCACAATTAACAACAACATTAAATCCCCCAGCACCTTTTTCCTTAATCAAATCTAATCCAACTTTTTTAACAGCATCCATAAGCTCATTCCCTAAACTAACAGGCATATCTAAAATTGTTTTATAATGATTTTTACTAATAATTAAACTATGACCCTCTGCTTTAGGATTCATATCTAAAATCCCAAAAAAGTTCTCATCATCATAAATCTTTTCACAAGGAATTTCTCCTTTCACCATCTTACAAAAAACACAATCTTTTTCTTCTACCATTTTATGACTTACCAACCTCCTCAATAATAAAATCAGATAATAATTTAAGGCATTTTTCAAAATCTTCAGGCTTAGTATATCTATGATCAGCTCCTTCAACAAACTCTAATTTACAATTTTCAATAAGACTTGCAGTCTTCTTACTTTGTTCAACAGGAACTGTCTCATCTGCATTCCCATGAACAATCATAACAGGAATCTTAATTTTTTTAGCAACTTCATAACTATTATTATCTTCTATATTCTGATAAAAACTATAATTAAGTCTTAAAAAAGTGCCATCACTTTTTTTATGAGAAATATATCCTCTTTCTTTCCATTCCTTAATACCCTCATCTCCTCTTCTTAATAATTCAACTTCTTTATAATCTGAAACAGGTGATTTCAAAGCAAGAACAAATAAATCATCAATCCTTGAAGCAACAATCAAACTAGTTATTCCTCCAAAACTACTTCCAAACAAACCAATCTTAGAATAACCTTTCCCCATTAAAAATTCAATTGCTTTCTGGGCATCATCAACAGCTTCACTAACTGTTATATCTTCAAACTTCCCCTCACTTTCCCCATGACCATAAAAATCAAATCTAAATGTTGCAATATTCTTATTATTAAGTTTCTCTTCCATAGAAACAAATGTCAGACTATCTTTATTAGAACTAAATCCATGGCATAATATAATTACAGGAACATTAACACTATCAGCAGGATTAGACAAAACTCCAATTAATTTATCTCCTTTACTATTTTCAAAAGTTAATTTTTCTTCTACCATCTTTAATCAACAATTTCTTAATTTATAAATATTTATATAAAATCACACAAATCCTTATAAAATAAAACCTCTTAATAAAAAAATGCCAACAGGATTAGAAGGAATTCCAACTATGGATGAGTTTATGCAAAATCTAGATAGAGACCAGCTTAGTGAAGGAATAACAGTTCTTGAAAAATATATAACAGGCATTAAAGAAAAACAAGGTCAAGCAGAAGATAAACTTAAAGAAACTCCTACACAAGAAGTAGAATGCAGAGCACACATAAAACAATGTAATTCTTGCATTCAAACTGCTAGAAAATATCTACAACAATATAGAAATAGATATCAAGAGGCTTAATAACTCACTTCACCCTTGTCTTAACAATCTTCCCAGCTTTTCTAAACTCAATCTCTCCTTCAATCAATTTTTTAAAAACATTTTTTAAATCTTTAATCTTAACTCTAATTTGTTCAGTACTATCTCTATCTCTAATTGTTATGTCCTTTCTATTAATACTATCTGTATCAATAGTTATACAATAAGGGGTCCCTATTTCATCATTCCGAGCATACCGACGACCAATTGACCCGCTTTTATCATAAACAATATTCCAATCTTTTCTCAAATCTCTAACAACATTTTCTGCAATCTCTTCATACTCTGGTTTTTTTATAATTGGAAAAACAGCAGCTTTTATTGGAGCAAGTTTAGCAGGAATCTTTAAAACAATATAATCTCTATCTTTATCATAACAATAAGCTTTTGTTAAAACAGCAAGAAAAACTCTTTCAATTCCAAAAGTAGGTTCAATTACACGAGGAATAATTTTTTTCTTAGTTTTCTCATCAAAAATTTCCATGCTCTCTTTACTTTCTTTTTCATGTTGTTTTAAATCATATTGCCCCCTATTTGCATTTCCAGCAACCTCTTTGCTTCCAAAAAAATATTCATAATCAATATCAAAAGTAGCAGAAGAATAATGACTTAACTCGTCTTTAGTATGCTCTCTTATTTTAATTTTATTTAAACCTAAACTCTCAAACCATAAAACTTGTTCTGCTAACCAATAACCATGCCACTCTCCTAATTTCCCTTGTTTAATCATTTTTCCAATACTTGTTTCTTTTAATTCATCTCCTTCTTTTTTCTGTGTTTCAGCATCCAATAATCTTACCTTAACATCTTTATGAACCTCATCTAATGAAACACATTTTTTCTCAAAAGGATTTATATAAAACTCAAACTCACCAATATGAAACTCTCTGCTTCTAAATAAAAAATCCCTTGGTGCAATTTCATTTCTAAAACATCTTCCTATCTGAGCAATACCAAAAGGCAATTGCATTCTTGAAGTTTGCTGAATTAATTTAAAATCCATAAACATTCCCTGTGCAGTCTCTCCTCTTAAATAAGCATCAACAGCATCTAAAGCACCTACTTTTGTTTTAAACATCAAATTAAATTCACCTTTAACATCATAATCTCCCCCACATTCACATTTTACTTTTCCAACTTCAGATTTATCTAATTTAGTTGATTTTTTGCAATTCTTGCAAATAACAGCAACATCACTAAAACTTTGAATATGTCCTGAAGCTTTCCAAGTCCTAGGATGACTAATAACACTTGCTTCCATCCCAACCATATCATCTCTTGACTTAACAAACCAATTCCACCAACTTTGTTTAATATTATTAAATAATTCAACACCTAATCCACCAAAATCCCAAAAACCAGCAAACCCCCCATAAATATCAGAACTTCTAAAAACAAATCCTTTTTCCTTACAAAAATTAGAAAGCTCTTCAATTGTTAATTTCTTGTCTGCTTTCTCCTGCCTCTTATTTATCTCTTCTTCACTTAGTTCTCTTTCACTACTTTCTGCTTTTTCTATTTTCATTTTAATCTCCTCAGCTTTTCTCTCAGCCTCTTCCTTATCTTTGCCAAGATAAGCAATACACTTACTAATAACCTTATCCCCTTGTCTAACAGATTTTCTCAAATAATAATACTCCTTTCCATAAACTTTTTGTTTTACAATAAACATAGATTAGTGACTACAAACTTCTATTTAAATATTTTGTTAAGGACTACAAAATTATCTTAAAAACTTTTTCAAAAAAGCATTGACAATTATCTCAACTGTTTCTAAAGAATATCCTAAGCTATGAATTGCTTTTTCTCTATCAGACAAAAATTTATATATTTTTTTACTTGGCTTTAAAACAAGTTGATTAATAAAACTCAACATAGGAAATTCAGTCTCTAAAACTTCTTCTAATTTATTTTGTGACTTTAATCTATCAATTTCAATTGTATTTGCATCCACAATCTCCAATAACTTCTTAGGAAATTTACTAACCTTATTCATACTTCCAACAACAAATTCAGAAAATCTTTCAGAATCACAAGAAAGTATATCATAGCAATTCAAAACCTTATTTCTTAAACTTCTAAAAACAAAAGCAGCATCTATCAATGATTCTTCTCTATCTTCTAATTCTGACATTTCCCCTAAATAATTAGGGCCAGATAAAACCATTCCAAACTTTTTTATATGTTCAATATAAGTTTTTCTATAAGAAAGAAATCTTCCATCTTGGTTTGTACATCTATCCATTAAATTAAAATCAGGCCTATTTCTTAGTTTAACTAAACCACTTTTTCTCAACGCTCTTGAATATGCTCTTGATATTTTTAAAATCTCATTTTTAGGAGTTATAACCCCTGAATCAAGTATAATCCCTCCATCAATATCACTTATTCCAGGATTAAATCTACCATTAGAATTAAATAATGAACCATAACCAAAAAGACAAACATTAGGATATTTTTCAGAAAATTCTCTAACTAACAACTTTAAAAATTTATCATAATTTTCTTTTTCTAAATTCATAAAAATAAACTTCAAAACATGTTTATAAATATGCTTTTAATAAAAAACAATTTTTCAATTTTCAGTTAAAATTCAAAAGCACGGACTGGGAATCGAACCCAGGAAAACTCGCTCTGCAGGCGAGCGCAG
>CAYRKK010000081.1:0-4463 GCA_964424875.1 Candidatus Woesearchaeota archaeon | reverse complement strand
TTATTATTAGAAATAATAAATTAATTGAGTTCAATTAATTTGGGATGGAGCTTATCTTATAAAAAATATGAAAAAACAAACTAAAAAAATTATAGAAAATATTTTAATTATTCTAGCAATAATAGTTTTATTATTACTATGGTCAAAAATATTTGGAATAATTTAAAATGGGAGAATTATTATTATGGTTTGGAAATTTTGTAAATTTTTCAATATTAATATATTTTTATATTAACTTTATTCAAAATTCAGGAAATCTCTCAGATGTTTGGATTGCAACATTTGGATTAATTATAGGGATACTAATTCAAGTTTATAATGTTTTTGAAAAATGGTAAACAAAAAAATAATAAAATTATTGAATTTTTTACTTTTAATTGGATATCTTATGTTTTTAATATTCATAATTTATAATCTAATAAAAATATAAAAATTAAAATGTCAGGACCAGCACCAGGAAAAAAACTTTTAGGAAAAGCAAATGTTTACATACATGAAAAAGGAAAATCTCTAGCAAGAGTTACACATATTGATATAGAACTTGATAAGCTAAATAAAATTCTAAAACCAAAAGAAGCAACCTATGTTCAAGGAAAACATGGTGGAGTTTTTATTGGATTAAAAAAAGAAATGATTAAAAGAGCTGAAAAGATGTTGAAAAATAAATTATAGGAAAATTTAAATAATATTGAAGAAATATTTTTCTAAGAACTTCCACCTCCACCAGAACTCTCAAAATCACAACCCCATCAATTCCTTCAACATCTCAATAAGTCTTCTCAATAACCCAGCATCAATACATTCATCATCAATACAAAAATTACTCTCACACTCAAAATTATTTTCACATACTCCTTCTTCACCTTTTTGATTTTTCCATGTTTCACTTGTTGAACAATATTTTCCAGATTCTCTTAAGCCTACTGGAGAACATGATGTTGTTTTTTCAGATAAGCAGGCTCCGTCTTCACAGAGTTGTCCTTCTGAACCACAATCATAATTACTCTCTTCTACAGAATTATCCCTGCATGAATATTCAGTTAAAATATCTGCACTACATTTATCATTATAGCTAGTAGTTTCAACCGAAGTTATCCCTTTAACATAATAATTCTTCCCATTATCACTATCAACACACCCCTCTCCTTGCATACCTTCCCCTTCAAACTCTGCTTCAACTTCTGCATCACTTAAAGCATAATTCCAAATCTTAATCTCCTCACCTGAAATCTTCAAACCACCTTTTCTAGGTGCAGGCTCATTAACAGCATTATATTCATCATCTTCATAAATACCAGACTGCTCAATACCATCAACATACAACCTCATATCATTCTCATCAACCATCACACCAATATAATGACTTCCAGAAACTTTATTTGCACTTTGTTTATATCTATAAGCTGATTTAATATCTTTATAATAAGGGTCCTGAACAAACTGAAGATGAGGGTCATGCCCACTTCCGTACAACAACACTAAATCCCCATCTAAACTTTCTAAAGAATTACCCAGATAATAATTATAATACCTATAACGATTTCTTTCAATAAAAGATGGTGCACTATCTCCCTTGCTAACATAACCTCCTTTAACAGAAATACTAAAACCTTTTTTATTAATATCTAAACTTGAATCATCCTCAACAACTCCATTTACAACTTTTCTATTTCCAACTAAATCTTGATACTCTCCATTAATAAGTTTAAAATGAGCAATTAACTTATTTTCATATACAACACACTGTCCATCTGCATTACACATTTTCCCAGGTTCACAAGCTCCGCAATTAACTATTCCAGAACAAGGCTCTTTCCAAACACTACATTCTTTTCCTAATTCAGAACATGTTTTAGGTGAAGCACCTGCACAACTATCTTCTTCAAATAAAAGATAAGGATAATTATCTATTCCCCAAATACTATCAAAATCCCAATTACTAAATGTTCCTCTTTCTATCATTTCTAAACTAGTTTTACCCTCACCTCCAGCACTCCAATCTTTTCCAGAAGTTTCTTTATCCCAAAAACAATCTAAAACTTGAGATTTTGAAGATTCAGAAACAAAACCAGCACAACCAGCATTTCCTCTTAACCCAGATAAATCAATTACTTTTCCTGAAGAATAACTTTTATCTATAATACCTTTAGGTTTACTACTAAATAAAGCATAACTTTTTTTATTTGTATTAATCCCTGCAAAGCCTCCTGTTTTTTTAGAACCAGAAACTTCTGATTGAGAATAAGAATTATGTATCTGCCCTGTCTGATCTTTTACTATATTTGCACAAGGCCTATATCCTACCCCACAAGGATAATTTTGTCCAACAAAACCTCCAACAGCTTCTTCACCTTTAACACTTCCTTTTGAAAAAGATTCTTTAATAAAACCTTCATTAAAACCAACTAATCCTCCAACACTTTTCAAACCACTTACCTCTCCATCAAAATAAGAATTTGAGATTGTTGTTTGAACTCCTGTTAATCCAACTAATCCCCCAACTTGCTCACAATCAGGAGCTATTACTTTTCCTTTTGCATATGAATTAATTATATTACTAAAAGCATATTGACCAGCATCTCCTATTAATCCTCCAACACTTGATTGAGTAAAACACTTAAAACCTCTATACTCATATCCAGGACAAGTACTTAATTGTTCAGGGTCATAATTATCACAACTTCCTTCAACAACCCCATCAAAATAAGAATTAATTATTACTGTTTGTGTCCCATCTCCAACCAACCCCCCAATATCCCAGCCTCTTCCTTTAACTTTTCCAGTAACATAACAACCTGTTATTTTTGTTATAGTCATATCACCATTTCCTATTAAACCTCCAACATTATTATTTCCAGTAATATCAACATCTACCAACCCAACATCTTTAATCTCCTCACAACCAGATGCAAACAAACCAATATTATGCCCATAAGTTTTTCCTTCAAATGTTTTACTTTCTCCTTTTCTTATTACTCCATCTTCAACTAATCCATCATATGAAACATCTGTATTTGCATCCCTATTTATATATAAATTTTTTATTACATGTCCTCTTCCATCAAAAACAGATTGAGAATAAATAACTTCAATAGAATCTTCACATGAACAATACACATCTACACAATAACATGAAACTTTATCTCCCCACCCTATTGGTCTAAAACCCTCTCCATTATTCCAGTTTCTTGTATCAGAACAATCAATATCATTATCAAGAATAAAAGTTGGGAACACCATCTTCCCATTTTCATCAAATTTAATTGGATTATAAGGATTTATTTCATTGATAGCTTGAAGTTCTTCACATGTTGAAATGTGTATTTCATTTTCTTTTGGTTCTTCAGCTAAACATGCTCCGTCTGAGCAACCGTTTGGACAATTATAGTCTTCATAAACATAATTCAAATAATCCTCACAAGAATACTCTCTCAGATATTCAGATTCAAGATAGTATAATCCAGACTGATCAGTACAATAATCTTCTTCTCCCAAAACTTCAGCCTCATTAAGACCACTCACAGCCCCCTTCGTATAATAATCCTTTCCACCATCACTATCAGTACATTCAACAGTTATATTTTCTTCAGTTTCTTCAGGCAAGCATGCTCCGTCTGAACAGCCATGTGGGCAATTATATCCTCCTGTAGCTATTTCTTCTAAACCTGTATTTGGATTAATATAACAATATCTATCCCCAACTAGGTTTTCATCTCCGCAAGAATCATATTCTGTTCTTCCGTTAAGAGTAACTTCTCCAGCAGTATAATAATCAAGTCCACCATCACTATCAACACATCCAACTACTAAGGCAAGACATTCAGATTCTGTAGTAATCTCCTCTTTAAATTCTCCTTGTTCATCATTACATCGTTCTGGAGTTCTCCATTTTGCTTCATCATCTACAATACAACATCCTTTATCTTCTCCAACACAAATTCCTTCATCACAACTTTCTCCATCAGAACACTCCCCACAACTTCCACCACAATCATCACTACCACACTCTTTTCCAGAACAATCAACAACACAACCTCCAACACAAGCACCATCAACACAACCATCATCACATTTTTTATAAACAATTCTTAACAAATTATCCTTGCAATAATATTCATCAACAGCAGCTGTTCCAACACAAAAATCTTTATACTCTATATTATACCATGTAACAATCCCTTTTTCAAAAATATTAATCCCATCATCAGAATCAACACAACCTGCTTTTAAACTTCCTAACTCTCCTTCTAATTCAGAATCATCTCCAATTTTAAATAAATCTTTAAACCAACCAGCAGATACAAAACTTATCATTAATAAAACTACAAATAAACTTACAATTAAAACAACACCTAATTGTTTCTGCCCTCTTTTCATAATCTATTTACTAAATAAGATTATTTAAATGTTTGGTGATTGATGCAAAAACGGACCAATAAAGCTTATAATTAAGCGAAACTACG
>CAYRKK010000080.1:0-4520 GCA_964424875.1 Candidatus Woesearchaeota archaeon | reverse complement strand
ACTATCTCCTCAATAGTTAAAGAAGCTGTGATGAAAAAAGTAGATGAAATATTGATGGAGAATAAAAAATGATAGAAGATAAATCAATTACAATTAGAGAAGAACAAGAAATAATATTTGATAAAATTGATGATATATGTGATAAATCAATAGCTCGAAATGGAGCTATAATTAAAGAATTAGAGGATGAATTAAATGATTCAAATAAGGACATAGGAGAGTGTTAGAGATGAAAAAATTACATAACCAAAGGATAAATACTATAAAAATTAGTTTTGCAATCGTAGAGATATTTTGGAGGGCATCAAATGGCATTGTTAATTCTATCTAAAGAAATTATTTTTAATATAATTGAAAGGAGGTTAAAAAGCAATGGCAAATGAAGATTCAACAACTGTCAAAAATAAAGCTCCACCAAAATATAGTGATGAAGTTAAACAAAAATGTGTGCAACTTTTGAGAGAAGGAAAAACAATTGATGAAGTTGTAGAGATAATGGGTGGTCCAAAACACAAGGCGATAAAAAGATATGCAGTTAAATTTGGCTTTGAAATTAAAAAATAAAATTTCAAATGAAAAGAGTCTTTTTAATACGTGTCGGTGTGTCAGGTGTTGAATTTTTTAAAGTTTAAAATGGAAAAGAAAAAAGCTGATAAAAAAAGTCCTAAGTTTAGTGAAGGTTTGTATAAATCTTTGAAGCAATGGATTGACAAACAAAAAGGAGAATTTTTGATGAGTGATTTAAAAAAAGCTATGTGGGATAGAACAGATTATGGTGGAAGAAAATTCAAACAAAAACTTATGCAAGTTTTCAAACTTAAATCGAAAAAGGAAAAAGGAAAAATTATCTTATCAAAAAAGTAAGATTATTTTTTTACAACCTAAGAAAATGAAAAAACCAGCGAGAGCTAAAAATGGATAAAGAAAAATTTAATGAAGAGAATGTAAGAAAATTTTATAAATTTTTAGGACATGAAAAAGAAACTGAGATTAGAATAATCAATCCTAAAAATCCTAAAGATGTTCAATCATTTTTTATTACTAATGAGAATGAGTTTGTAGAAAGATGTAAAAAATATAATGGGAAATACAATCTTTACGCAGGAATAAATGAAAGAAATTCTAAAGGAAAAAGTGCTAATGATGTTATTTCTGTTTCAGCTATTTTTTTAGATATTGATGCTCCAAGGATAGATTCTAAACAACCAGCAACAAATGAAGAATTAAAAATTGCTGAAGATATAAAAAATAAAATAATTAATTCTGTAAAAAAAGCTAAACAACCTGAGCCAATAAGCATATTTACTGGCAATGGTTTTCAAATTGGATTTAGAATACTAAAACTAACAATCACTAACGATAATAGAAAAGAGATAGAGAAACAATTACAATTATTTCAAAAAAGAATACAAGATTTATATTCAAGTGATGATGCTATTGATAATATTGGAGATTTGCCTAGGATTATAAAAATTGTTGGAACGTTTAATGTTAAAGGAGAGAACACTAAAGAAAGACCACATAGATTATCTAAATTTTTAAACGATGTAACTAAAGAAAACAAAACTCTAATTGATGATATTTTGAAACTAAATGAACAAAAAATATCTGTGCCAGATATTAATCCTATTGAAGAATTAAACATTAAATCTCTTCCAAAATGTATTAACTATCTTTATAATGAACATAAATTTACATCTCCTAATGGTTGGATGAGAACTGTTAATACTTTAGCAGCATTTTTTAGGGGGATTGGATTGAGTGAAGAAAAAACAATAAATTTAATATTAGAATGGAATTCAAGACAAGCTTATCATGAAACAGGAGAAGAAAAAGAAATTAATTTAATAGTAAAAGGAGTTTTCAATAAAGAAATATTTTGTGCAAATTGTAAGAAAATAAGAACTGAGAGTTCTGGCTTTCCATATGGTGGATTAAAAGATATGTTTAAAGGAACAAAGTTAGGAAGATGCTGTGGAAATTATATTAATCCAATAATTTATTACAATGCTAAGACAAAACCACAAAAGAAAGAATCAATAGAGGTTAATTCATTTATATTTGATGATAATGAAATCATTAAGAAAAAGCCATTTCCAATGCATACAATTACTGAGGAAGATGAAGAACTATTTGGCTATGGAATTAAATTGCCAAGAGAAGAAGACATCTATAGCAAGGATGGAAGCATTATTGGAAGAAAACAAAGATGGAGACCAGTAATTGTATTTGAAGATGGATTGAAAGTTTATAGTGAAGAATTTATCAAAAAAACTAAAACTGATTATGAAGCATTTCCAACTGAAGATACATTAAGATGGAGTTTAGATTCTATTAAAAAACATATTGATAAAAAATTGGATAAGGTTGATAAAAAAGAAATTTTTAATAAAATAAAAAGACAATATCAAAAATTTATGTTCTTTAGAGAAAATGAATGGTATGAAGTTCATACTTTATGGGATATTGGAACTTATTTCTTTATGTTATTCTCTCACTATCCCATTATTGAATTAAGAGGTATTATGGGAACTGCTAAAACTAAGGTGATGACACTTAGTTCTTATATTACTTTTAATAGTGTTGAGACGATGGTTAATCCTAGTGAAGCAACTTTGTTTAGATTAACACATGAATTAAGACCTACTAAATATATTGATGAGGTTGAAAATTTATTTGTATATAACAAAAACTCTGGTCAATATGAGCCAGACCCAAGAGCTCAATTAATTAATGAAAGTTATCATAAAGGTGGGAAAGTTCCAAGGCAAGAAAAATTTGGAAATAGATATAAAACTATTTTCTATCATGTTTACTCTCCAACAATGATTGGAGGTATTGCAGGATTGAGAGGTGCTACTGAATCAAGAGCAATTACCAACATAATGACTAAGAATCCTAAAAATGATAAGAGAGGAAATTTAGAAGTTGAAGATGATAAAGAAAATTCAATATGGCAAGAAATAAGAAATGATTTGTATATTTTAGGTTTAGAAAATTGGAAAGAAGTTTTAGAACAGAAGGATAAAATTGATTACTCTAAAATTAAAGGGAGGAATAAACAATTATGGCAACCATTATTAATGATAGCTAAATGGATTGATGAAGAAATTTATTTGAGGATTAAAAAATTTGCTGAGCTTTTAAGTGACCAAAAAACAAAAGATATTATTGGTGAAGGAACCTTGGATTATATATTATTAGAACTTTTAAGAGATATTATTTTTTTCAATGATACTACAAATGAAGGTGTAGATGGAAATAAAATTTATCTACATATGATAAAAGAGAGGATAGGGAATAAAGATGAAAAGTTCAGTAGATTAGCATCAAAAACAATTTCATCTCATTTAGATAGATTGGGATTCAAAAATTGTAGATACAAAGATACCAATAAGGGAAGTTATTTTGAAATTACAAAAAAGATGTTTAATGATATTGTAGAACCAATAGATGAGGTGTTAATGATTGGAGGAAAGAATAATGAAGATAGAAACTGAATGTATATCTTTAAATTTAAGACGATTAATACGAAAAATATTAATCAATTCAAATA
The DNA here is from genome assembly GCA_964424875.1 of Candidatus Woesearchaeota archaeon. Classification (GTDB taxonomy): domain Archaea; phylum Nanobdellota; class Nanobdellia; order Pacearchaeales; family GW2011-AR1; genus ARS1285. The sequence goes on along the minus strand of CAYRKK010000080.1, from coordinate 964 downwards.
ATGTTTTATTAGAAACAAAGGTTTTTGAGATAAAAAATGATGGAACTAAAAGATATATCTTAATAATTAAGGTATGCAATACGAATAATACTAAAAATACTAATCTTTTTATAAAAGATAAGATAAGAATTCTTAGGTTTGTTAATAAAATTATTAAAGATGTTGGGCAAAACAAAAAAGTAGAAACTGTAACTTTTGGGTATTATTCAAATTATTTGTATTATTTATATATAAAACATAATACTAATAATATTTTTTTAATACTAAAAAATATGAATAATGGGTTTTCTTTTTATAATACAAATAATACTAAAAAGACAAAAAATACGCACCTTATCACTAAAGAATGTTTTCTTTTTTGTAATAATTATGCTCCTGAGAAATGTTGGTTGTTATTGTTTTATGGGCAATGCCAGCCTGATGCAACAATAATTTTATTTGCATTTCTTGGGAGATTTTCAAATAAATCTAATTGGGAAATACAAAGATGAATGAGATAAATTTTATTAATTGTATACAAGAAACTTCATTAGGAAGTATAGTGATAACATTATTTGTTTATGGAATGCTTACAACAATATTAATAATAATTTTATTGTGGATAATTAAAAATCAATTCAATAAGAATAAAGGAGTTGAAGAATGAGGGCAGGAATATATGCACGAGTATCAACTAAAGAGCAAGATGTAGATAAGCAAGTTGATGAGTTAGTTGATTATTGTAAAAGAAATGATTATGATTATGAGTCTTATGTTGATAAGGGTATCAGTGGGAGTAAAGAGAGCAGACCACAATTTAATAAATTGATGGAGGATGTTAGATTAAAGAAAATAGATTTAGTTGTTGTTTATAAAATTGATAGATTGGCGAGGAGCATACAACATTTTTTAAAAATAATACAAGAATTGAAAAATAAAAATATTGGTTTTATTTCAATCACACAACCAATAGATACAACTTCAT
>CAYRKK010000079.1:0-4536 GCA_964424875.1 Candidatus Woesearchaeota archaeon | reverse complement strand
AGCTAATTCTTTATAATGGTAGACTTGAGGGCTACCGAATATAAAAATAAGAGAAACTTAAAATGTACATGGCAAAAAACAAAGACAAGATCTTCATCAACACCCAGATAAGGGAGAAAGGTAAAAAGATCAACATCTTCGACAAAGTAAATCAAATTAAAAAAGACTTAAAGGGTCTTCTTCCAGAAATCGAGGAAGATAAGATTATACCTATGTTCTCCCATGTTAGAAATTTCTTTTATGGAAATCTGCATTATGGAAGACGCAATGTTCCTGAAAATAAACAGAGAAAAAGAAAACTCACAAGAGCTGAAACAATTCTTCTTGATTATATGATGAAAAATAATCTAAATCCTTCTACTACTTATCGCTGGATGATTGCAACAAGGGTTCCTGCTGACATAAAAGAAAAGCTTGCTAAGGGCCAGCTCTCTTTTGCAAAAGCTATGCAAATCTCTGCAAATAGAAAAAGAGTCAGAGAAAGTAATACAGGTTTAATGATGATTGAAGAAGTAAATAATCTCATAAGGAGCTTATAATGGGAAATAAAAACAAATTACCAGACATCTTCACAAAAGAAGAACTAATTAAATTATTTGAATCTATGATCAGACCCAAATGTGTTATTGCTTGCTTTGTAGCCCTTATGTGCGGTTTAAGAGTTAGGGAGGTATGTAATTTGCAAATTTCTGATATGAATCTTGAAAGAAGGATCATAAAAATTAGAGATAGCAAAAACCCAAATAGGAAAAAGCAAGGCAATTATGGAAAAGATAGAATTGTGCCAATCCCAGAAATAGCAATCTCTCCAATAAAAAAATGGATAGACATTGTAGAAGGGGGCAAATGGTTTTTACCATCTGCAAAGTCTCCAGATATTCAACTAAGAACTAAAACTCTTCACATCTGGTTTGCAGAAACACGAGAAAGAGCAAAATTAGATGAGGTGGATTATAAAATAAGATACAAAAAGAAAACACAATTTAGAGAAGAAACTAATGTTTACAAATTTAGATTCCACCATCTAAGGCATTTTTATGCAACATACATCTATGACAAAACCAGAGATCTTTATGCTGTTGCCAATCTGCTCGGTCACAACCAAGTTACAACCACCCAAATTTACGCAAAAGTTTCTGATAAACAAATGAAAGAAACAATTGACTTTGCATTTAATAGGCCTATCAAAACTCAGATATTTGAAAAAAACCCAATGAATGCTGTTAATTATACAATTCCAGAAGTTGCAAAAAGAGATAAAACCCCATTAGAAATCCTGGAAGATAGATTTGCAAGAGGTGAATTATCAGACATTGAATATCAAAATAAAATTAGATTGTTGAGATTGGCTAAGGATCATCTCAAAGACAAACCAGAGGAAAAAGAGGAGGAAAAAGTAGGAATTCAGGTGATAAATAAACAAAACAATAAACAAGAAGAAGATGGATAATGAAAAAAAGAAATCAGATCTGCATATAAGACTAAAAAAAGAACAAAAAGAAAGACTTGTTGCTTTAGCAAGAGGAGCAGGTTTTAATTCATACTCTGACTATGTAAGATTTATATTGTTCAACCCAACATTTGATTTAAAACTCAACAGGATTTTAGAGATAGTTAAAGGAATTAAAGAGAAGGTAAATGAAATAGAAATTAAAAAATGTTAAACAAAAAACTTATTTACTATTAGTTTCTTCAGAATTTTACATAAAATGCAAACATTCCTCCCACATCCAAATATTAGAAAATCATTAAAATCCTTAGATAGCCAAAGGCTCGGAAAGCAAAGAGTTGAAGCTCATCAAATACTCAACATTCTTTTAAAGAGAACTAAGACAAAAGGTTGGAGAAATCATCCTGCTGTTAAAATGTGGAAAGGTTATGTTAATGCTCTAAAACTTTATTTTAATGAAGCTGTAAAAGAATGGACTTCTAGAGGATATAAAAATAATATGAAGCTAGAAATAATAAGGGGAAGAGTTGTTTTTCCTAAATGGTTTGGAAATAAAAAATTCCATTCTTCTCATAAAGGCAATTTACTAAGAAAACATAAAGATCATTATTCACAATTTAATTGGAAAGAATCTTCAGATCTTCCATATGTTTGGCCAGCTACCAAATAAATAATTTCCAAACAGACAAATAATCCAATACAAAAGCAAAAATACCTCCTAAAAAATAAAACACAAAGAGGTTATCCACAACTTTAAATATATCCAAGAACTATAATATAAAAATGAAGGTGACAAAATTCATATTAATTTTAATAGTATTTTTATTATTTATTAACATCATATCTGCACATCAGCCAAGATTAGTATATAATTTAGAAAATTCTGAGGATAATCCAATAATTGTTGAAGCTCCTGAAATTTCTAAAGCTTATTATGGTGAACTGAAAGGACAACCAGATCATTATATGATCAAAAGTGAAGAAGGATTTAACCTCTATCTAAGCATATTATCTCCTGATTTAGAAGATTCAAAAACCGATTTTAATGTTGAAGTTATTTTAGATGATGATCTTTTTTTTGTTTTAAACGGAAGTCAAGAAGATTGGGAAGTTTTTCATGAAGAGTTCGCAGGAGACTCTTATTTAGATGGTCCTGAAATAGAGAACACAGTTGAACCTGGAATTTATTATATAAAAGTTTCAAATCCTTCAAACACAGGAAAATATTCTTTAGCTGTTGGAAAAATAGAATCCTTTCCTTTTAAAGAAATTGTAAAAACCTTTATGGTTTTGCCAAAATTAAAAAAAGATTTCTTTGAAAAATCCCCTTTAACTGCTTATTTTAACTTAATGGGTTTGTCTTTGCTGATATTTTTAATTGTAATTGGAGGAATTATTACAGGCATTATTTTTATTGCCAAGAAATTGAAAAATAAAAAATTAAAAGTTAAAACTAAAACTATAAGAAAAAAATAAAATTAAAAAAATTTCTATTTAAACAACTTCACTAAAAGCCAAATTCCTGATAAAGCAACAAGCAGATAAACTATTGATGCTAACCAAGGAATGCTGCCAAGGATTAATGCTACAAGATCCCAGTTGTAAGATATTCCACTAAAACTGCTTAATCCTACAAGCCCCCAATTCAATGCTCCAATAACAACTAGAATTGACGCAATCCATGCAAGTGCACCTCTTTCTTCCATTTTTTCACCTCCTTTCATCTTAAAATTTATTACTCTGTTCAAGTAAAATTGCTTTATATATTTTACTTCAAGACATAACCAAAACTCTATAACTTAAAAAATTTATTGAATAGACAAATAATTCAATACAATTGCAAAACTAACCCATAATAAATAAGGCACAAGAATCCAGCCTGCTTTTTTATCAATCTTATAAGTTACATAAATCATTGAAACAATAGAAATCCAAAGAGCGAATATTTCAATAAAAGCATAAAAAGGATTTTTCAGTCCAAAATAAAGAACACTCCAAAATATATTCAAAACAAAGTTTATTCCAAACACAACAGCAATCTTTTTCTTTACATCAGATTTCATCGCATTAATCCATGAAAAATATAAAGACAATGCAATCAAAAAGAACAAGATATTCCACACAATAGGAAAAACCCATCCTGGAGGAGTGATAGTTGGCTTAATTGAATCATACCATTCTGAATCTGTAACAGGGGACGTAAATAAACTCCCAAGAAATGCAACTAAGTAAACAACTACCAAGCTTATAATTAAAACCTTCCAATTGATTTTTTTATTCCTCTTTTCCATATTAAGAGTAATGAAAGAGGTTATAAAAAACTTCTTAATCCCCAATTTCCTTACTAATCTATGAAAATAAAAGACCTTCCAGAATCTTCTCAACCTAGAGCTAGATTTCTAAAACATGGACCAGAAGTATTAAGTGATGCAGAATTATTTGCAATAATATTGAGAACAGGGGTTGTTGGAGAAAATGTTATGGAAATGTCTAATCATTTGATAAGTAAGTTTGGCTTACTAACAAAATTGTTTGATTCCTCATTAAATGAACTCCAGGAAATAAAAGGTATTGGTCAAAACAAAGCAATGCAGATTCTAGCAATTGTTGAATTAGGGAAGAGATATGATCAAGAAAAAAATTCAATAAAGAAAATAACTTGTGCAGAAGATGTTTTTAAATTGTTTCATAATGATTTCAAAAATAAAAAACAAGAACATTTCTCTATTTTAATGTTAAACACCCAAAATAATATAATAAAAAAAGAGCCTTTAACTATTGGAATATTAAATGCTTCAGTAATTCATCCTAGAGAAGTTTTTAAGCCTGCAATTAAAAATTCATGCAATAAGATTATTCTTGTTCATAATCATCCGAGTGGAGATCCAACTCCTAGTGAAGAAGATTTAGAAATAACAAGAAAGATGATTGAGGTTGGAGAAGAATTAGACATAAAGGTTTTGGATCATGTAATTATTGGTGGAGATGAGTGGTGGAGTTGGAAAGAGAGATAAAAATTATCTAACACTCCTTAACAGTTCTTCTTCAAATTCATTCTCATTTTGATTATTATAAAAAGGTAGCCC
>CAYRKK010000078.1:0-4711 GCA_964424875.1 Candidatus Woesearchaeota archaeon | reverse complement strand
AGTCTTTAAATGATTAGCCCTTTTTAGAATTCTATAGGTTATATACTAAAATTTAACTAAATTAATAAATAAAATCTAAATCCACCCGACATAAATAGAAAAAAGCATACCCATCCCTAATAACAAAATTATCAATCCTGCAATTAGATGAAGTGTTTTTAATTTTCTCTGTCTCCAAGCTTCTGCTCTTTCTGTAGTGGTTACTCCAAAATAAATTCCTAATGTGATTATTAACATTGGAAGAATAAAGATTAGATTATAAAAAAATAAAAGAACAATTGCATAAGTTCTTGTTGTAGCTTTTGCTAATAAACCCAATATAACAATATAAGGCCCTGATGTGCAAGGAAGTAAAAATAAGCTTACTACAAATCCAATAAAAAATGCTCCTGGAACAGAAGTAACCCCTTTTAAAAGAATCTTCATTCGAGGTCTCCAAGAAATAGGCACTTCCATTACAAACCATTTACCATACCAAAAGTAATCTTTTAAATTAAAAAGACCAATAAATATTGCTAAAATTGCAACAATAATAAAAAAACTATGAGTAAATCCAGTTGCTTGAACTGCAGAATATAAACCAAGACCCATTAAAAAATAAGAAATGAAAATAGAAAATGTGAAAGCTAAACCTGCAAATAAAGCCTTTTTTTTATCACTAGCAGAAAGAATTGTTGTCAACAAAATTATTAAAACAGCAAAAGCACAAGGATTAATTGCATCAACAACTGCAGCAAAAATAACTGCTGGAATAGTTAATGTATTTTTAAATTTAGTTTGTTCAGGATCTTCTAAAGGAGAGCTATCCCCTATTATTTGTGTTGTATCTCCATTTTCTATTTTTTCTAAAGGATTAATACACTCTTCTTCATTACATCTTTCTACTTCTTGTTTTATTTGATTCCCTATTGAAGAACTATAACCAACAATAATCTTACTATCTATAAAAGTGGTTGGAACACCTCGTATTTCTGAACCATAAACTTCTGAAAGCCCTTCAAAAAGTTTTCTATCCTCATTATTAAAATAAGTTTCATATTCTTCAACAACTAAATTAGGATATTCATTTTTTAAATCATCTAAAAAATTAATTAGTTTTCCACAATGAGGACATCCCTTCCCATAAAACATAACAATTACAATTTCCCTCCCTACAGTATTAATCTCCGACTTATTATCTACATTCTTACCTGTAATAGAAAATCCAAAAATTAAAATTAAAAAAATCAATAAAATTATTACTATACTTATTATTCTCTTGTTCATTTTACTAATTCTTGTTTTAATTCCTTTTTTAAGATTATAGTGTTTAATTTTCCTTGTTTTTTTACATCTATAATTTTTTTACTAATTAATCTTTTAAGAATACGATGGGATTTTATTTTCCCAAAAATTTCAGAAATTTTACCTTGAGTTATTTCTCCATTATTTTTTATTAATTTTTCTAATGTTATTATTTCATCTTTATCCAAAATCGTATATAAAACTTCTATATTCTTTTTTATTATATTTTCTTTTATATCAATCTTTAATGAAAATAAATAATATAAAAGAGAAGCAACAAAAATAATTGCTAAAATTATAAAAATTATTATAAAATTTTGAGAAACCATGTTAGGACAACCACAAGATTTTACTTGAAATCTATCCCCCAATAATAGACTTAAAAAAATCACTAAAAGTATAAATGCAACTGCTCCAATTATTAAAACTATATCCCTTTTCTTCATGAAAAATAGAATATCCTTTTGTTTATAAACATTTCTATAAAAAAATTTAGAAAAATAAAAAAATCTCATAGTTTCATTTTTTTGAAACTAATTATATCTAAAAAACAAATAATAAAATACAGTTTCATTTTTTTGAAACTATACTTTTATTTTTTTATTTATCTCTTGAATTATCTTTTTAAATACCTCTTTATATTCAGGATTTATTTCAACAACAGGTTTCATTTTTATTGTTGAATCAATAAAATCTTTCTTATAAGGTATTTTTCCAATTATAAGAATATTTTTAGTTTTTGCAAAATCTTCAATTTTTTTATAAAAATTTTCAGCTAAATCAAATTTATTTATAACAATCCCATATTTTATTTGAAAATGCTCTGCAAGATACAAAACTCTTTTTAAGTCATGAAGAGCTGAAGGTGTAGGCTCTGTTACAGCAACTATATAATCTGTCCCAACTAAAGAAGCAATAACAGGACATCCAATACCTGCAGCAGAATCAATTATTGTTATTTCTGGATTTAGTTTCTTGCTTATTTCTTCTGCTTTTTTTCTCACTTCTGAAACAACTTCTCCTGAAGCAAGTTCTCCTAATTTAAGTTCTGAAGATACTAAATTAATATTATAATTTTCCCCAACATAAATTGTCCCTATTTCTTTTGTAGTCATAGAAATAGCACCATTTAGACAAGCAACCATACAAGCTTTACACCCAACACAAACATCTTTTACAAAAGCCGGATATTTTCCTTCAACAAAAACTATTGCATTTTGTTTACAAACAGAAGCACACTTACCACACTTTACACATTTTTCAAAATCCCATTTAGGAATTGGTTGCAAAACAGAAGAATATTTCTTTAGTTTAACAGAAATCAAAAGATAATCATTAGGACATTCCGCATCAGCATCAACTAACATTGTTTTTTTAGATTTAGCAAATTCTACTGCTAAAGATGTTGCTACTGTAGATTTTCCTGTTCCACCTTTACCACCTGTAACTGCGATTTTCATTTTTTCCCCCTAGATTTAATTATTAAAAAAACAACCAACATTATAAAAAATAATACTGTTCCAATATATGCAAAGAAATTATCTTCAGGACTAGGGAAAAAGAATAATATAACCAAGCTTATAATTATCACTATTGGAATTAAATAATTGATTTTCATTTTATTCATGACCATCCTCCTTTTTTATCCCATAACCTTTACCTTTTCCTGGATTACATAAATCTGTCCCTTGTTCAAGGTTTCCTTTAATAAAAAAATTAATTACTTCTGTTATTTCTCCTTGAATTCCAGTAATTAATTTAATTCCAAATTGCTCAAAGAATTTTTGTGCTCTAAATCCAGCTCCGCCTGCAATAACACAACTCACTCCTTGTTCTTTAAAGTATTTAGGAAGAAATCCTGTTGCATGTCCTGGATTTTTAATAATCTTCTTATTTTTTATTTTATTATCTTCAATTTCCACAATAGTGAACTCAAGACATCTGCCAAAATGTTCAGACACTTTTCCTGAATCTGTTGATATTGCTAACTTCATTTTTCTCCTCCACCATTTTTCTTTACAAACAACATTGGAAAAATAATATCACTTAAACAACAAGGAATCAAAACAGCGATAAATAAAAATATAAAGATGATTATAATTAAAAAAGAACTTATAGCTCCTCCTAAAGCCATAATTATATGAAAAAGAGAAGCCCATGTGCTTAATAAAACATGTCCTGCATGGGGAAATTTAGTTTTAGGATTAATACAAGCAATTAAAATACCTAAGAAAGCTAATGGATTTACTAACCACCATTTTTCAATAAAGCCCAAATGAATCCCTTTGTTTGGAAGATTGAGAAGTATCTCTCCAAGATAGGGGATAATAGAATCACTTAATGTTGCAATTCCAATTGAACCAACATAACCAATTAAAATTAATGATATGGGATTGATTTTTTGATTATTCTTTTTAATATAAATTATATAAATTGAAGTTGTAACTAAAGCACTCAAGACAACATGGAGAGGATGAAGAACATAAAAAAGGTTATATGAAGTTTCAGGAGGAAGTTTATAAAAAAGAAGCATTACAATTATCCCAGTTATTGCTCCAAAAATTGTAAATGGGATATGATTTTTTAATTCTTTAATTATTTCTTTCTTCATTTTTGATGGTGTTTAATTCTTTTAATTTAGTTAAATGTTATCTTTTAATCACAACCTTATTTTTATTCCTTACAGTAAGGGCATGAACTTTTACTTGGAGTTCCTTTGATACTCTTTTTATAAAGTTCTGCATGTTCTTTAGAGCAAAATGGTTTAAGACGAGTTCCTTTAAATTCAGGAATCTTTACTTCCATAAATACTTCCTCTCCTTTATTAATTTTATCATTACAATATATGCATTTTTTCTTGAATATATTCATTTTTCTTTATTTTTAGTTTTTTAATTTAAACCCACATGTTGAGGACCTGTTGCATTTGTTAATTCTTTTAATTTTTTATTTAAAAAATCCTGAATAACTTCTTTTATTTTACCTTCTCCTTGATAAGTTTTAATTTTAAATTGTTCAAAAACAGAAAATGCTCTTGGGCCGAGATTCACAGTAATTATTGCATCAACTTTTTGTTTTGCTACAATTTCTCCTGCTGTTATTCCAGCTCCGCCCATTTGATCCTTTCCAGTGTTTTCTATTGCTTTGAAATCTTTTATTTTATTATCTTCAATTTCCACAATTAAAAAATAATTGCACCTTCCAAATCTTGCATCGACTTCACTATCTAAATTATTTCCTGTTGAACTTATTGCTAATTTCATTTTTTTACCTCCTTTTGGTTTTTTATTTTAATAGTATATTCAAAATATTTATCATAAGGAATAAACCATTTAACAGTTTCTTCAATAGTTGCTTTTTCTATTATTTTTCTAAATAATCTTATTGAATTTCCGTGAGCAGAAATAGCTACATTTACTTTATTCTT
>CAYRKK010000077.1:0-4754 GCA_964424875.1 Candidatus Woesearchaeota archaeon | reverse complement strand
TTAGGTGATTAAGATTTATCATACAGCTCTGAAAGAGCTGTATGCGGAGATACTGCTTAAAACAATAAACTTTAAAAGGTATTTTATATTTTAAAGATTATGGAAAGAATGCAAAAAGTTTTGGTGACTACTGGAGTTTTAGTATTTTTAGTGATTGGATTTTTATTAGTAACTGGAACTATTACAAAATTTACAGGAATGTTTATTTCTGAAGAGGTCTTGAATAATGAGCAAAAATTTGCAAATTGTTTAAAAGAGAGAGGAGTGGTTCTTTATATTAATTCTGAAAATGCTTTTGAAACTTTAGAAAATTCTGAAGTAAAAGATTATTTGCAATATTTTTATATAATAAATTGTTTAAGGAATAAACAAGTTTGTATTGAGGTAGGAGTTAATGATTTTTCAAAAACTTATGTTTTTGTTATTGGGGAAGAAAAAATTGATGGGGATATTGATGTTTTTAAATTATCAGAGATTTCAGAATGTAAATTAAAATAAAAAATAAATAAAATAGGAGGTTAAAATGGTTTCAGTAAATAAGGAAAAATGTATTGGATGTGGTTCATGTGCTGCAGTTTGTGGGGAAGTTTTTGAAATGGATGATGAAGGAAAAGCACATGTTAAATCAGGAGCTGATACTTCAAAAGATTGTGTAAAAGAAGCAATAGAAACATGTGCTGTGGATGCGATTGGATAAGAGTTTAGGATGAGAAAATTATATTTTAAGATAGGAGATTAAATTTTCTCCATAATGCACTTATTGAATCTCCTTTATTTATTCTATAAATTGCTTCTCCAATAAGAGGAATAAATGATACAATTTTTATACTTGGATGAGGCTCATGTTTTATAGTATCTCCAATGATAATCATATCTAAATTTTTTATTGCATTGTCATATCCTTTTGTAAACAAAGCATGACTTCCATAACCAATGACTTTTTTTGCTTTATGATTCTTGGCTGCACATGCCCCTTGTATTTGAGTTTCTGCTGAAGCAATAATATCATCAGGTAATAGGACTATTTTTCCTTCAATCTTTTCAGGACCAAGAACCCCATAACTTTCTCCTAATTCTCCATTCACTTTTCTATGTTTATCAACTATTGCCAGATCTATTCCTGTATGTTCAAGATATTTTCTTATTTTTTTAGCAGCTCCTTCATCTGGAGATAATACTACAAGATTTTCTAATTCCCCTTTCTGGAGAATTTTATTTAATTCTCTAAAAAGAGTTGGGTAAGGGGGAAGACTATCAAAAGCAATATTGTAAAATCCTTGTATAGATTCATTATGAACATCAACTGTTAGAACTGCATTTGCATATAATCCTATAGCATCTGCAACTACTTTGGCTGTAATTGGAACTCTTGATTCATCTTTTCTATCTTGTCTGCTAAATTTTAAATAAGGAAGAACATCAATTATTTTGTGTGCTGAAGAATTTTTAAGAGCATGATTAACCATTGAAAGAGAAGTGAACCATCTTGATGGGTCTTCATTTGAATCATGAATAAAAAAACAATTACTTCTCCGTATATTTTCTCTTATTCTTGTTTTAAATTCATTATCTGGAAAATTTCTTACATCTACAGGGTTTAATGTAAATAAACTTTTTTTATGATTTGAAGTATCATAAATAGCTTGTGCAAAACTTAATCTCTGATTTTGAGGGTCAGATGGGAATTCTCTTTCTAAAAAATCATTAATACTTTGTGAAAAGGAGGCTCTTGCTTTTGTTGAATCTTTTTCTTCTTTTTCTATTAAATAATTAAAAACACCTTGTGCAAATTCCCATGCAGAACCTTCTGGGTCTGCTATTATTGTACATCTGTAATCCCTCATTTTAATACTTAATATTTATTTTTCTTTAAAATTATTGCTATATCTCAAAATATACTTTATTATATATTCTTCATCACCAAAACATTTATAAATATGAAATTATATTCATATGTGTTAAAATGCATTTATTAAAATGGAAATAAATAAATACCATATATTTTTTGGAAATCTTGCAAATCCCTTGAAGGTTGATATAATCAGCGAGTTGAAAAAAGGTTCTCGAAGTGTTCTTGAATTAGCTGAAAAGTTGAAAGTTGAGCAGTCTAAATTAAGTCATGCTCTTGCATCTTTAAGATGTTGTTCTATTGTTAATGTAAAGCAAGAAGGTAAGAAAAGAGTTTATAGTTTAAATAAAGAAACTATTTTGCCTATGTTAAAACTTATTGATAAACATGAAAATAAATTTTGCGGGAAGTGCAGGGTTTTAGAGGGGAGGAAATAATGGAAGAAAAAATATTAAAATTAATAGAAGAGAAGTATAAAAATAAAGATTTTTTAAAATATCATATTGTTCCAGTTGTTAAAAATGCAATGGGATTAGCTAAGAAACTTAAAGCAGATGAAGAAGTTGTAGAAATGGGTGCTTATTTGCATGATATTAGTAACCTCCTAATTGAAGATTATGATAAATATAAAAAAGAAAATGAACATCATATCTTAGGTGCTGAAAAAAGTAAGGAATTTCTAAAAGAACAAGGTTATGGTGATGATTTTATAGAAAAAGTAGTTCATTGTGTTTTAGCCCATGGGGGAAGAGCTGAGCCAAACCCAGAAACATTAGAGGCTGAAATTGTTGCATGTGCTGATGCAATGGCTCATTTTGATACATTTTTACGATTAACTTGGATGTTTATAGAAAGTTATAATACAACTCAAGAAGCAATAATTGAACTTGAAAATAAAATACAAAGAGATTGGAATAAAAAACTTACTCTTCCAGAAGCTAAGGAGATTGTTAAAGAAAAATATGAAGCGATTATGTTATTAATTAAAAGTATGAAGGAGTATATTTGAATGGAAGAAAAAATATTATTAATAGACCCTTATTTTAAAGAAGGATTAAAAGGATTTTCTTTAGGATTAGCCTATATAGCAGGAGCATTGAAAAAAGAAGGTTATAATGTTAAAGTTTTAGATTTAACTGCTTATTCTATTATAGAAAATAAAGATTATGAAAAAATTTTAAAAAGAGAATTATTAAACTTTAATCCTAAAATTGTTGGGATTACTTCAACTTCTCCAAGTCATCAAAATGCTTTAAAAATAATTAGATTAATTAAAAAAATTAAAAATATACCTGTAATAAAAGGAGGAGTTCATGAAACAAATTGTGCAATGTGCACAATAAAAAATAATCCTGAAATAGATTATTCTGTTTTTGGAGAAGGTGAGAAAACAATTGTTGAATTAATTGATGCAATAATAAATAAAAAATCCTTTTCAAAAATCCAGGGGATTGTTTATAGAGAAGATGGAAAAATAATCTGTAATGAAAAAAGAGAATTAATAAATGATTTGGATGAATTACCAAAACCAGCAAGAGAATTATTTTATATTAATAAAAAATTTGATGAGTATTATAGTTCAAATGTATTTGAAGGTAAAAAATCCACAAGTGTAATGACATCAAGAGGATGTCCATATAATTGTTCTTTTTGTTCTTCTAAATCAAGTTGGGGAAATTTAAGGCAAAGAAGTGTTAATAGTGTGGTTAAAGAATTAAAAGAACTTTATTCACAAGGTTTTAGAGGATTTATGTTTGAAGATGATATGAATTTAATAAACAAAAAATGGTTTTTAGATTTTTCACAAAAGATAAAAAATTTAGGAATCAAGTATACTCTTCAAACAAGAGTTGATGTGATTGATGAAGAAATAACAAAGGCATTGCATGAATCTGGATGTGTGTATATGTATTTTGGAATTGAATCTGGAGTTCAAAATATTTTAGATAAATGCAATAAAAAAATAACATTGAGTCAAGCAAAAAATGCTTTTGCAATTGCTAAAAGATATAAAATTAAATCAATGGCTTCAATTCAATTTGGTTTGCCTGGAGAAGATTTGAAAACTTTTTCCACTATAAAAGAAACTATTAGGGTTTTAAATGAAGAATTAAAACCAGATGAAATAGCAATATCTTATACTTCATTATATCCTGGTTCTCCATTATCAATAAAACAAGGAGTAACTTGTGAAATGTATGAGAATTATATTACAACAATAGCTGATAAAGAAATCTATAAAAAAACTGCTCATGGCAGTCATTCAATTCATTTAAAAGAATTAACTCCTGAAAAAATTATAAAAATTGAAAAACTTTTAGAGAGAGAGAGTAGAATCTCCAGATTTAAAGAGCTTTATAAAAGGTAAAAGATTCAAAGTTAATAAATTTTATAGTATATAAAAAATGTTCAACACAAAAAAAATATACCTAGACAATGCAGCAACAACTGCTGTTGATGAAAAAGTAGTAAAAGCTATGCTTCCTTATTTTTCTGATAAATTTGGAAATGCAAGTTCACAGCACTTGATTGGGCAAGAAGCTAAAAGAGGGTTGGAAGAATCTCGTGAAGTGATTGCTCGAGCTATTGGTGCAAAGTATAATGAGATTATATTTACTGGAAGTGGAACAGAAGCAAATAATTTTGTATTAAAGGGTTTGTTTTTTTATAATAAGAATAAAGATAGTGGGAAGAATCATATAATAACTACAAAAATAGAACATGATTGTATTTTGAATTCATGTAAATGGTTAGAGTCACAAGGAGCTAGGATTAGTTATTTAAATGTTGATAAAGAAGGGTTTGTTAATATTGAAGAATTAAAAAAAGAAATTTGTAATGAGACCTTGGTTGTTAGTGTTATACATGGAAATAATGAAATTGGTGTAATTCAAGATATTGAAAA
>CAYRKK010000076.1:0-4942 GCA_964424875.1 Candidatus Woesearchaeota archaeon | reverse complement strand
ATATATATGAAGTTACAGTTAAATATCAAGGACAAGAAGTTCCTGTTTTTATAACTAAAGATGGAGAATATTTTATTCAAGGTGCTATCCCAATTACAACTGAAACTCAAACACCTTCTCAAACTCAACAAACACAACAACCTCAAGAAGTTATTAAATCAGATAAACCTCAAGTTGAATTATTTATAATGACTCACTGCCCTTATGGAACTCAAGCTGAAAAAGGAATAATTCCAGTATTTGAATTATTAGAAGATAAAATTGATGGAAGCATTAAATTTGTCCACTACTTTATGCATGAACCTGAAGAAACTGAAACACCAATTCAAGTATGTATAAGACAAGAACAATCAAACAAATATTTAGATTACCTAAAATGCTTTTTAGAAGATGGAGACTCTAACAAATGTCTAACTCAAACAAAAATAGATAAAACAAAACTAGATGTTTGTATTGATTCAAAATCAGAAGAATATTATAATACTGATTCAACACTAAGTGAAGGATATGGGGTTGGAGGAAGCCCGACACTAGTAGTTAATGGGGAACAAGTAAATTCAGGAAGAAGTTCTGATGCTTACCTGCAAACAATATGCTCAGCATTTAATACTCCTCCTGAAGAATGCAATCAAGAACTAGATTCAGAATCTCCAAGTCCAGGATTTGGTTATTCAGTAACAACTGGAGGAAGTGCTACTCAAGCTCAATGCTAAAAATAAAATGGTAAAAATTTCAGAATTAACAATTGGTCAAGGAAATGTAGATGTTGAAGGAACTGTTAAAGAAATAGGAGAAATAAGAACCTTTAATAAATTTGGAAGAGAATTATCTGTTGGAAATGCAATTCTTGAAGATGAATCAGGAACTGTTAAACTAACATTATGGAATGATGATGCAAGTAGATTTAAAGAAGGAGATAAAATAAAAATAACTAATGGATATGTTAATGAGTTTCAAGGAGAAAAACAATTAACTTCTGGAAAATTTGGAAAAATTGAAAAACTTGGAGAAGGTGAGGAAGCTTCTTCTGAATCAACTTCAGAATCTAAAACTGAACCAGCTTCTCAAGATTCTGAACAAGAATCTTCTAAAGAACAACCTCCAGAAGAACAAAAAGACAGTACTGAGTTTTAATCAATACCTAAACCTATTCAATCCATTAGAAACAATTATTGCAGCTTTCTTCTCTTTTAAAAACTCTTTTTCTTTATCATCTAAATCCATTTTTTTACAAGTTCTTTCATCTAGTTCATCTAAAATTAAAGGCAGTAAAAATTTCTCTTTTGCAGCTTTCTTTTTAGACATATGACAAAAACTAGCATATTTCCCAACAACAGATTTTTGTTTTGCATTCTTCTGATTAGAAAGCCAAATCTTCAAAATCCTCGAAGGCCTTTTATAAGACACAAATTTTTTATTCTTCAATTTAGTAGCACTTGAAATTCCAGCACTAAGAAAAAAATTCTCATAAACTAAAAACCTCCAATGCTGCTGACGATAAATCCTGCCCTTAAATAAATCTGCCTTACTTAAGGACTCGTAAGCCTTAACAAGAGATTTACCATAATATTCTAAAGGAATATTTTCCTCAACCCATAACAAAACTTCATCTAATTGCAAATGAGTATTATCATAAACTCTTAAAATATCTTCACTTGTTTCGAATTGAAAAACTTTTTTTAAGGCATTAAAAATACTCTCTTGCTTTTCTCTTTCAGAAATCTCTGATAAAAACTCTTCTTCTCCTAAATCTAAAATAGACTGCAAATCATTTAAAGCAGCTCTAACATCTCCTCGAGTTTTTTGTGCAATTAAATTCAAAACCTCTGTTTTAATCTCTCTCCCTTCCTTAACACAAACCTCTTTGATAATCTCAAAAACAACAACATCTTTCAATTCTTTTAAATTTATAATCTGGCATTTTTGTCTCAACAAACTAAACTTTTTATGCCAAATATCATTAGCAGTAATCATAATTGGAAAACTTGTTTTAGAAATTAGAGCAATTAATTCAGGCAAACCTCCCCTATCACTTCCAGTAATCCCATCTGCTTCATCCATTAAAATTATCTTTCCTTTTTTAAACAAAGACTGTTGTTCAATAGAAGGCTTTAATACTTCTTCTAAGCTCTTTCTATTTCTTAAATCACTTGCATTTAATTCAAATAACTCTAATTCAAATTCCTTAGCAAGAGCCAATACCATGGAAGTCTTGCCTGTTCCAACAGGCCCATTTAAAATTAAAGCCCTTTTCCTAGGAAACATTTTAAAAAAAGTTTTAACTTCTTGCACAGCTAAATCCTGTCCTTTAATATCTTCAAAAGTTTTTGCTCTGTATTTTTCAATTAATGGTAGTTCTCGGTCAATCATTTTATCCTCTTAAATGATTCAAATTTAACTTCAACATCATTAGGATGAAAAACTTCTATTACTCTATATTTTCCTTTTGTATAATGAACTCCATTTATTAAAAAATGAGTTGCTTCAATTATTTTAATACTTGCAATAGGCCTTGATACTCTTTCATTACCTTCTGTTTTCATTAAAGGTATTTCTCCTTTACTCCAAAACTCATCATCAGACAACCAATAAACCCTTAACCCTTTTTTCAAAAACTCATACATCTCTCCTTCTTTTAGTTCTCTTGGAATACATTCTTCTTTTCTCCTATTTCCATTTAAAAATTCAGTATAATCCCTTAATGCTAAATCAGGATTAAATTCAATTTGTATTCCCATTTTAATTCATTTAATTATATTCAGGAACTTGCTCCCTAACAGATGAAGGCCAATAATATTCTGCATGATTCCAATCCATTCTTCTTATACCCCTAATACATTTTCCAAATTTCCAAGGAACATAACAAAGTTCTAGATTACTAGGGAAAACTTTTACTTCAGATATTCTTTTTTCAAAACAACCTAAATATGTTTTTGCCCATTTTGCTCTAAACCTTAATGGACTAAGTTCATCATCCTGACTAGAAAGTCTTTCAAGAGCTTCTTTTGCTAATTGAAAATCCCTATGAAAATCTTCAGTCCTCATGATTCCAAAATATTTTGCTATTTTTGATAACATTTTATACTCCTTTTAATTTAATTTAAATCTATTTCACTCATAACAAACTATTCACTTCCCCATCCCTGCCATCACAAAACTAGCTAACAAAGCCTCCAACTGAATAAACTCATCACTTCCCTCAACCAACCTAAACTCAATCTCTCCTGTCTTCTCAGTTAATCTAACCTTTATCTCATTATCTATTGGCAAATTCCAAATCTCTTTTTGAATTGCTTTAATAATATCACTTCCTGAAACTGATTCTCTTAACATAACATCTAATAATTTATCTTTAGCTTTTAAAAAATCACCACTTAAAGCATATTCCAAAACAACCTTAATATCTCCCGGCCTTGTAGATGATGTTAAGGTATTAACTAAATCAGCAGTTATTGAAAAAGAAATTGAAGATGAAGCCTGCAACAAGTTAATCACCCGACGACAATCTCCTTCACTTGCTTCATATAAAGCTTCAATTGCTTCGTCACTTAATTGCAACTTTTCTTTTTCAGCAATAAACCTCACTCTCTTTTCAATATCTTTTTTTTCTAATAATTTAAATCTTAAAATAACACACCTTGATTGAATAGGATCAATAACTTTACTACTATAATTACAAGACATTACAAACCTACAAGTTCCAGTATAATTTTCCATTGTCCTACGAAGAGCTTGCTGAGCTTCACGAGTCAAAGCATCTGCCTCATCTAAAAAAATAACTTTAAAAGGAACATTACCAAGAGCCTTTGTCCTTGCAAAATCTTTAACTTTTTGTCTAACAACATCAATACCCCTTTCATCAGAAGCATTTAATTCAAGATAATTTTCTCTCCAATTTTCTCCAAACAACTCCCTTACAATAATCAAAGCTAATGTTGATTTTCCTGTTCCAGCAGGTCCTGCAAGCAACAAATGAGGAATATTCATAGCCTTTGTCAAATTCTGAACTCTTTTAATAATATCCTCCTGCCCAACTAATTCCTCAAACTTCCGAGGACGATATTTTTCAGTCCAAATGCTTGTTCCATATTCTTCCATCTTTTTATCCTTTACAATAAACATCAGAATTATTTTATAAAGATTGTTATAATGAATAATCTATTAAGAGGTAGTTTTACCAATTCCAACTCTTTGTCCTTCAGGTCTACTTCTAAAACTATTATTCACACTTCTTGCATGTTCATCATTACTATCCAATATACTTTCTATAGAAGAAGATATATCTCCTTTAAAAAGTTCTACATGACATTATTTACAATATCCTTTATCATCTCTTAAGATTAAATACTCTTCATCACATGCCTTACATTCAGAATATCCTTTCTTAACCATTTCAATAATTATAATTTTTTATTTTCCTCTTCTCTGCTTTTTTTCCCTCTTTACTCTTTTAAGTATCTTTCTCTGCCATTTCCAACGCATCTGACGTTTTTTCTTCCATCTTTTACTTGAACGTTTCATTTTTTATTATATTTTTTAATATGATTGTTTTTCTTAAAAGTGAATTGAGAAATTGATTTATAAACCTTTTTATACCACTAATCATAGTTTATTTCATAGCCCCTTAGTGCAGTGGTCAAGCATAATTGGTTCTGGACCAATTGACCTAGGTTCGAATCCTGGAGGGGCTATTAAATAGTATTACCAAGGGCAATACTCTAATTAATAATTCCAGTGATGAGAACCTAAAGGTTCGACGAGCACTTGCACTTTGACAAATTAGTCATATAATAACAAAGTGGAAGTGCGAGCACTGGAGGGGCTATTTTTTTTGAATAGAGAATGTAGAATTGATTCGAAAACGCGATTGTGTGATGATTTATAAATATTTGGTGATTGATGCAAAAACGGACCAATAAAGCTTATAATTAAGCGAAACTAC
>CAYRKK010000075.1:0-5049 GCA_964424875.1 Candidatus Woesearchaeota archaeon | reverse complement strand
CATCAAAAACCTTTTATACCTTTTATTCTCCAATTAACTTATGCCACTAAGAAAAAAACCAACACCTTTAGATGTTGAAACAAAAGAATTCAGAGCTTTTAATCCAGAAGATGTAAAACAATCAATTGAAATACCTGTAAAACCAAAACCTTCAACAAAGGATTTAGAAATAGTTGAAAAAATAGGAAAACCTAAAACAAAAAAACCAACTTCTAAAAAAACTAAAAAATCAAAAAACAAAACAATCAAACAAGCAAAACCAGAAACAATAAAATTAAATCCAAAAGGATATTCTCTTATTATAACTGAAAAACCTCAGGCAGCTGAAAAAATCGCAGCAGCATTATCAAATGGAAAAGACAGAAAAATATCAAGACCAGGAGGAGTTTCATATTATGAACTTGAAAGAAACAACAAAAATATAATTGTTGCATGTGCAGTAGGACATTTATTCACAGTTTCACAAACAAAAAAAGGAACAGATTACCCTATCTTTGATATTGACTGGTTTCCAAATTTTGAAGTTAAAAAAAAGGATTTCACTAAAAAATATTATCTGGTAATCAAAAGTTTAGTTAAAGGAGCTTCAGAAATAATAGTTGCAACAGACTTTGATGTTGAAGGAGAAGTTATTGGTTATAATATTATTAGATTTATTGCAGGACAAAAAGATGCAAAAAGAATGAAATTTTCTTCATTAACAGCATCTGAAATTCAAAATGCTTATGATAATGCAAACCCAACAATTGAATGGGGGCAAGCAATTGCAGGAGAAACACGACATTTCCTTGACTGGCTTTATGGAATTAATTTAAGCAGAGCACTAATGAATTCAATTAAAACAACAGGAAAGTTCAGAATAATGTCAATAGGAAGAGTTCAAGGTCCGACTCTTCATCTTATAGTTGAAAAAGAAAAACAAATCAAAGCATTTAAACCAACTTCTTACTGGCAAATTTTCATAACAGTTAATGATGGAAAAAACAAATTAGAATTAAAACATAACAAAGACATAACAAAAGAACAAGAATTAAACAAATTTAAAGAACTAGAAAATAAAAAAGCACAAGCATCAACTAAAAAAACAAAACAAACTCTCCAACCCCCTGCTCCATTTGACCTTACTACCCTGCAAACAGAATCTTATAAATTTTATTCAATAACCCCAAGTCAAACCTTACAAATAGCTCAAAAACTTTATCTTGCAGGAATCATCTCTTATCCTCGTACATCTTCTCAAAAAATTCCAGATGAAATGAAACCTTTAGAAATATTAAAAAAACTTTCTAAATCTTTTCCTAATTTAACAAAACACTCAACAAAACAAAAACCAATTCAAGGAAACAAATCAGATCCTGCTCATCCTGCGATTATACCAACAGGAAATTTCCAAAAATTAGAAGAACAAGATAAAAAAATCTATGAACTAATAGTAAAAAGATTTATTTCTTGTTTTTGCGACAATGCAGAACTAGAAAATAAAAAAGTCGAGGCAATCATAAACAATTTAAAATTCTCTGCAAAAGGTATGGAAATTCTAAAACATGGTTGGATAAATGTTTATCCTATAAAAATGGATGAAAAAGAAATCAAAGACATGGATGGTGAGGTTATAATTGAAAAAGTAAAAATAGAACAAAAAGAAACAAAACCCCCTAAAAGATACTCACCTGCATCTATTGTTACAGAATTAGAAAAAAGAAATCTAGGAACAAAAGCAACTCGTTCATCAATAATAGATACACTTTATAACAGAAGCTATGTCAAAGATAAATCAATAAAAGCAACAGAACTAGGAATAAGATTAATTGAAAGTTTAGAAAAACACTCTCCAATAATAATTGATGAAAAACTAACAAGAGAAATTGAAAAAGACATGGAAAATATAAGAGCTTCAAAAAAAGATTTGCAGAAAAAAGAACAGCAAACAATTGAAAAAGCAAAAGATGCTCTAACAAAAATCTCTGATGATTTTAAAAAACAAGAATTAGAAATTGGAAAAGAACTTGTTTCAGCTAATGAAGCTTTATGGGAACAGCAAAAACAAGATAATAAATTAGAAATCAAATGTCCTAATTGCAATAAAGGAAATCTCACAATCAAATTCACCCCAAGATTTAAATCTTATTTTGTAGCTTGCACTAATTATCCTGATTGCAGACAAACTTACTCTCTTCCATCTCGCTCATTAATAAAAAAACCAGATAACAATAAGATTTGTGAATACTGCAACTGGCCAATGCTTATGTCAATAAGACAAGGCAAGAGGCCTTGGATTTTTTGCTTTAATCCTAATTGTGAATCAAGAAAACCTGTTGATATTGATGGTAATACTGTTCACAAACCTAATGAAAGGTTTGTTGGGAAGTGAATAAAATTTAGATGATTGTGCTAAGACTAGAATAAACCCTTCTGCTTTTTTGAATGTTAATTAAGAATCCCTAATATCTCTTCTAAAACAGGATATCCATTAATATTGCCAACTCTCTTAGCTATATCAAAAGCTGTTTTTTGTGCACATCTATCAGCAGATTTTAATCCAAGTCTTAATCCTCTTAATTCTTGATTCTTTGGAATAATATTTCTTCTCATCAATCCAGAATGTTGAGGGTCTTCAATTACTGCATATAATGGCAAATATGGAACTTTACCAATATGAACTTCAGAAACAATAGTTGCATCCATCCCAGGCCTATGCCAAACAACATCATATCCCCTAATATGATCTGGTTTATAGTCCTCTGTTCCCGAGAATATACATTCTCCAACAGTTTTTTCTCTTTGAACTTCAAGTCCTTCCTTTATATTAGTAGTAGTATTTATTTCCATCTTAACATCACCAGAACTCTTTCCCATAGGGTTTTTAGTTAGAAATAACACTATTTAGGTGTTTTTAAACTTTTCTAAAAGAAAAAATTGTTCGCCCAAAAAAGACGAACTAAATATGACTATTGCACGCGCCGAGCAAGATATCAAAACCCCTCCAACCAACCCAACAAAACCCAAAACAGAAAAACTTATAAATAATGAGACATTTAGTTATACATATAAATTAATTATAAACATAATATGGCATCACAAACATTTTTAAAAAAATGGGGAAATTCTTTAGCAGTTATTATTCCTAGAGAAGAAATAAGAAAAAAGAACCTATCAGAAAATGACAGAGTCAGAGTAGAAATTTTTAAAGAAGCTGATTTTAGTGATGTCTTTGGAACTTTAAAAACTAATATTACAGGTCAAGAATTTAAAGACGAAATAAAAAAAGGGTGGAAGTAATGAATAATTATTTTTTTGATACATATGCTTTTTTTGAAATAATTAAAGGTAATCCTAATTATACAAATTATTCAAAAGAAGTATCAGTAGTGACAACAAAAATGAATCTTATGGAACTTTATTATTGGTTGTTAAGAAGAAAAGGAAAACAAGAAGCTGATAAATATTATCTTAAATTTTCACCCTTTTGTATTGAGATCAAAGATGAAATAATAAAAAAAGCTTGCGAGTTTAGATTAAAATATAAAGATAAAGAATTATCTTATATAGATTGTATAGGATATATAATTGCTCTTGAAAAACAAATAAAATTTTTAACAGGAGATATGGGATTTGAAAATTTAGATAATGTAGAATATATAAAATGAAAAAAATCAAAAATAAGTATAAAAAATTAATTAGCAAAAAATCCTGAATCACAACTCCTAACCCTAATCTCCACATCTCTTGATTCTTCATGAAATATTCTTATCCCTCTTTCCCAACTTCTTCTTTCTTACTTTTTCTTCTTAGCCTTCTTCCCAACTTTTCCTTTTTTAAACTTCTTGACTTTCTTACAACTCCTAACTTTTTTAGAATATAACAAAGGAAAAATCTTTTCTTCAAATCCACAATTATCACATCTCCATCTAGGATTTAAACCAAAAAGATTTCTTAATCCAAAAATCCTTTTAACTTTCACACTTTTACATTTAGGACAAACATATACTTTATTTAATTCTTTTTTTTCTCCACCTTTTTCCCTCCCCTTCTCTCCACCCTTTAAATCTTTTTTTCCCTTGTCCTTAATCTCTTCTTCAACTTTTTTTTCTTTTACCTTACTCCTCTTTTTCTTTTTCATTATAAATAATAATTTATCTAAATTAAATATACTTATAAGTTTTTCTAATTCAAAAATTATCCTTATATTTCCAGCCACACCTCATATTTCTATTTTATTAAAAATAAAAAACTAAGAAGACGAGAATCTTTGTTTAAAATTTGCACTTTTCAGTATTTAGCGAAGTGCCTTAACAAAGTTAGGCACAAAGCAATCCAATTAACCCAAAACCAATTCAATCAAAACTCTCTATCTCCTATTTCTTTTATGTCTTCCATTTCTTTTATATCCCTCACCCCAAACCTGAAAAAGAACATCACTATCAACTCTCAAAAGAACAGCCTCAGCATTTTCAACAGAACTCTCTTTTTTAGGTCCAGCAATTTTTTCAAACCCACACCTATGATTATAAAATCCTTCATGTCTTGGATTAACACTACAAAGCAAAACATCTAATCCTATTTCCTTAATTTCTTCAATAGTTCTATTAATTAAACCAGAAACAATTTTTGTTCTACATCGATATTCAGGAGCTGTAACAAGTCTCCAAGAAACACCTAAAATTTTCCCTTCACTTTCACATTCTTTTCTGATTTCATTTAAAAAATCAGGAAATACATAATCCCCAGGCAAAACTAAACCCTTTTTATCTAAAGTTAAAGAATTTGTTCCAATTAATCTCCCATTTGCATATGTACCAAAAACACTTGTTTCAGCAATACAATCTAAATCTCTATAATGTCTTAACATTCTAAGAGAATTAGCAGAACAATAACCACTTCCAAGATAATCTGTATAAGTCCTTCTCCAAACCTCACGCATTCGAGGATTATCTCCTGTATTATCAATCTTAACCAGCTCAAAACCTTGCTCACTTCTTTCTTCCATAAAAATCCTAAACATTATGCTTTAAATATTTGATTATAATTCAGTATATAGTAGCAAAAACA
>CAYRKK010000074.1:0-5066 GCA_964424875.1 Candidatus Woesearchaeota archaeon | reverse complement strand
TTTATTATTAGAAATAATAAATTAATTGAGTTCAATTAATTTGGGATGGAGCTGCCAAAGGATTATGCAAAAGCTAGCTTGGATAAAAGAAGGCTCGGAGAATTAATAGATTTAGTTGGAACAATTGGTTTGGGGGATAGAGAAAGTAGAAAAAAAGATGTTTTAGGAAAGGTCTATGAATATTTTCTTGGGCAGTTTGCAAATGCTGAGGGTAAGAAGGGTGGAGAGTTTTATACTCCTGCATGCATTGTTCAATTGCTTGTTAAAATGATCGAGCCATATGAGGGAAGAGTGTTTGACCCTTGCTGTGGCAGTGGGGGAATGTTTGTGCAGTCTGAGAAGTTTGTGGAGAGTCATGGTGGAAGAAAAGGAGATATTTTTGTTTATGGCCAAGAACTTAATCATACAACCTGGAAGTTATGTAAAATGAATCTGGCTATTAGGGGAATTGATAATGATGTTCAGTTGGGTGATAGTTTTCACGATGATCAACATAAGGATTTAAGATCTGACTTTATTTTAGCTAATCCTCCATTTAATATGAGTGATTGGGGTGGTGAATTATTAAGAGATGATGTTCGATGGAAATATGGTGTCCCTCCAAAAGGAAATGCTAATTTTGCATGGGTTCAGAACTTTATTCATCATCTTACACCTCATGGAATTGCTGGATTTGTTTTAGCTAATGGTTCTATGTCCTCAAACACATCTGGAGAAGGCGAGATAAGAAAAAATATTTTACAAGCTGATTTAGTTGATTGTATGGTTGCCTTGCCAGGACAATTATTTTACAATACTGCTATTCCTGCTTGCCTATGGTTTGTTACAAAAGATAAAAACGATCATGGAAAAAGGAAAAGAAAGAATGAAGTCTTGTTTATTGATGCGCGAAATATGGGGGAGATGATAGATAGAAGACATAAAGAATTAACTCCTGAAGATGTTGATAAAATAGTTAAGGTTTATCATGCCTGGAGAGGAGAAAAGAATTCTGGAAAATATAAAGATGTTCCTGGATTTTGCAAAAGCACAAAATTAGAAGAAATTGAAAAACACAATTTTATCTTAACTCCTGGAAGATATGTTGGAGTTCCTGAAGAAGAGGATGATGGCGAGCCCTTTGAAGATAAGATGGCTAAGTTAATAAAAGAACTAGGAGAGCAGTTTAAAGAAAGTGAAAAACTGGAGAAAGAGATTAAACAAAATCTGAAAAAAATCGGATGGGAGATTTAGAAAGTGGCAAAGAGAAGGGTAACTCCAACACAGTTAAGAAATCTTGAAAGAGGCAGAGAAATAAACTTTCAGAACCAATTAAGAAGAAAAGGAATTCCTCAAACTATTGTCCAAAGAGAGATAATAAGACAACCAGTTGTTAATCAAAATACAACCCACCAGCACATCACTCAAGTTAAGCTATCGCTGTTTAAGGAATTAATTGGAGCAAAAATATTCCCTATTGAAATCAACAATAAGAAAGAAAATCTGAATTTGCAAGACATGATTAGGACAATAAACTCTCGTTTAGATCGTCACTGGGAGAAAATCTCTCTTAACAAAAATAAAATTGACGAGATAATTTCTTATATTAATTCGAAAGAGAAAGAAGACCAAGAGAGATTTAAAAAAATTGAAAAAAGGCTTGCAGATCTAGAAAAAGAGAATGTTGAATTAAGAGAACAATTAAAGGATGGAGGGGTTTATCATGATTTACATGATTTCTCATGTTTAAATGAATCATGTACCGAGACTATAACCTCTGAATTAATTGAAGAATGTGGAACTGATTATTGTAACGATTATGGAGAAAATTATTGTAAAAATGATGATATGTATAGAAACAGAACATGTTATAACTCTGGTTGTTTAGGGGGAAGTTGTTTTAAGAATGAATTTTCAAATGAGGAATTAATCCAAGAATGTCTATACGGCTGTTCAGCAGGAGAATGTATTCCTGAAAATTATTCTATTGATGTGCAAAACCCAAAAGGAGAAATTTATTCAGATAGAAGAATTCCTTTTGAAATAACTTCTTTTAGAGAATCTACTATATTAGAATACATAGACAACAGTTATAGAACACCAAGATGGAAAAGAATTTGTAGAAATTGTGATGAGTATTCCAAAACTAAAAGTTTTAGGAATGGAGAACATAATATAACTATTAAAGGGATTTCAAAGACGGGAAGTGAAGATAAAAAGAATATCTTGTTTTTTGTGGATTATAAAGACCCTAGAATATCAAAGACAGAACCTAGAAGAGGTTTTTCAGATGGAAATTTTTATGTTGAGTTTAGAGAAGATAATCCAGAGAATTTAACATTACATTATGGCAATAGCATAAGAACCCGAGAATTAAATATAAAAAATGATTGTGATGAAAACAGAGGCAAACATGAATGTAGTGTTTGGGTTAATTTGTCAGATTTTGATAATAAAGAAATTGAATATTGGTTTGAATTAGAAGATATGGCTGGGAATAAAGATGATTCTAAGAAAAATGAAGTTAGTGTAGATATGACAGATCCTGTTCTAAACAATCCAGATTCATTTTGGGAAAGAGGAATAGGAAGATATAGCAAATATATTTATTTTGATATTTCTATAACAGAAAAGAATTTTGATGAAGCTGTTTTAAGTTATGATTATCGTGGGAGAACTAAAGAAAAGAGGTTATGTAGCAGATTAAGATATGGAATATGTGAGAAAAGATTTACTATGCGAGATGATTATACAAATCTTAAGTTAATAATTAGAGATGAAGCAGGGAATGAAATTGAAGAGGATGTTTTAGTATAGAAAGTTATTTATTAACTATTTTTCTTAAGAGGGGGTAGATTTTTATATTGGGTTTTTATTGAAAATTTATGGTAAGTAAGACTGTGAGTAAGAAAGATTCAAATGGTGCGAACTTAGGTTTTGAAAGCTAAAAAAGATTCTATTTTTTGAGATACAGAATTAATTTGTTTTTTATTCAAGAATTTTGGTTTTATCATCTTAAATTCATCACACATAAGATTCCATCTATTCCTTAAATCAATCAGCCCAAAAATATGGCCAAATTCATGTGCAAGATTCCAACCAGTTAAATCAAACAGTAGCTCTCTTTTTGGCTCAAGAATAACTGAATTACATCCACAAATGCATCCCCTTCCTTTATGCTTTGAATCAGAGGATAAAATAACGACTTTTAGTTTAGTAAAGTTTTCAGAAAATGAATTGATTATCTCATTATATTTTAAGCAATCTTCTTCTGTAGCATTGTTATTCAATAAAAAGGATTTGTCCTCATCATTTAAGTTTGTGTTTATAAAATAAGGACTCTCCAAGATTAAGGAGATATTATATCCCCCCCAAATTTTATTTGCTATCTGTAAATCCTCATTAAATTTAGCGAGCGATGTAGCATTATCTAATATATACAGATCAAATTTAATTTCATAATGATTTAGATTTTCTGCCTTGCCATCAGAAATATTAAAATAAGTAAGAAAAAATATCATCATCAAAATAACTATAATAGGAAATATTAAGCATTTGAGTAAAAATCTTCTTGCAAACCTATCCTTAACAAAAAAGTGGAAAACTAAGAGTATAATTGCTAAAAGCAAAAAAGAAAGTATGAAAATAAAAGGATTGTTATGTTTAATGATATAATAGAAAGCTAAGAGAAACACAATCGTCATTATAGCTAATGCTATCATTTCTATAAACTTTGGATTTTTTTGAAAAAAATTTCTAATTTTCTCTTTTTCTAATAGTTTCATTCTTCAATAAACTCATTAACATCAAATATGCTTTCAAAAAAGCTTAATGGTAAACCTCCCTTATTTTCAGGTTTGTTTATTATATCAAATCTTTTTTGGACAAAAGTTTTGTTTAATGTTGGATTATGGGCTACATAAATATTTGTCATTATGAATGCAAGGATAGATGAATTTGAACCTCTTTCAAAACGAGAATTTATCATCCTTTTTAGCAAATTAAATTTAGGTAGAGGTTTCATAACATCATTATCAAATTCAAAAAAATTAAAGACTCCGATAAAATGAATTCCCTGCAATCCTCTAAATTTATTTCTGGCTTTTCCAAATAGTTTCTCAACTTTATTTTGTGTAGATCCTTCCATAGATTTTAATTTTGTCATCTCAATAAAGAATTCATTTTCATCTTTCTTAACCAACGCTTCGGGAACAAGTCCACTAACAGTATTATCTGGCTTTAATTCAACTAAATCTGATTTTAATAATAAGTTTTCTAATGCCATCAATTCAAATAAACAATCCTCAAAGTTTTTGCTTGTTTTTGCTTCCTCTGTCCATTTAGAAAAATTCTTGATATTTTCAAATTTGACAATTACTTCATCAATTTTTTCTAAAACAGAAAAGGCTATATCATTAGTAACTTTCTCTTTAGGGATACCTTCTTTCACCCAGTCCTTTCTCTCAATCTCTTCCAACTGGTTTTTTAACCAATCTTCACCGAGGTATTTTTTTATGTTTGGATAATTCATAGAAAATCAACAAATCAACATTATTTAGAATTTGCTGTCTTGAAAGCTAATCTTTTTATATAGGGTTTTGATTGTATTATTATGGCAACATATTCACACTCAAGAATAAGCACATATGAAAATTGCCCCTATAAATATAAACTTCATTATATTGATAAGGTTAAGATAGATGTGCCTACAACAATTGAAGCATTTATGGGGGATATGGTTCATCAAACATTAGAACATTTGTATAAATTAAAGAAGTTTAAGAAAAGAGTTGCCTTGAATGTTTTGATTAAATTTTATAGGGATTTATGGGATAAAAATTATTCAGATGATATTTTAATTGTTAAAGCAGAGAAAGAAAAACTAACTGCTAATAATTATAAGAAAATGGGAGAAAAATTTGTTACTCATTATTATGAAAGGATGAAACCTTTTGACCAACTTACAATTTTAGGATTAGAAACAACTGATAGAATGACTCTTCCTGATGGAAACCAGTGGCATGTTAGAATTGATAAATTGGGTTGTGATTCAGAAGGAAATTATTTTGTTTGTGATTATAAAACAA
>CAYRKK010000073.1:0-5109 GCA_964424875.1 Candidatus Woesearchaeota archaeon | reverse complement strand
AGAAACTACGCTGTATATACGTTCTTGCCAGAGTGTATAAAAAGTGAGTATTTTTCATTTGGATTAAAGAATTTTTGTGGGTTTTTAAAGAACTTACATGAATAGTAGCTATTGCAATAGCTAATAAATAGCTAGTATTTTTATACAGAGGGTTTAAAATTAGTTAGGAATATTCTAACATTAAATTCAATACTCTTGGAATAAGTTTTTATACCTTAACCTCTTGATGTTTTTATGGTAGTTAAAAAAAAGATGGTGACTTATTTAGTTGCTTTTGTATTATTGGGTATGTCATTTTCATTCTTATATTTTTTTGGAACAAATATGACTGGTTTTGCTGTTTATGAGCAAGGAAGCCAATCTGATTTTGATGATGGGACTTATAACAATACAGAGTATGATGGAAGTGCAGTTGTTTTAAGTTCAGGACAGAGTTCAGGAATTTATACCTCTAAAATTTTTGATGGAAGTTATGAATCTTCTTGGAATAATATTTCTTGGATACAAAAAGATTGTTATGGGTGTTATAGTGATATGACTTTTTACAGTAATTATAATAATGAGATTAATGGTACTTGGGGAGAAGGCGTATTAACAGGAACACCCCACAATAATCCCATCATAAGTGATAATAAATTAAATTTAGTCGGGGGCGCCATAATATATGTTGATTATGATGCCAATTTAAATGCAGATTCACAACAAGTTGGTGCAGTAAGATTTAAGATAACACCTAATTATACTGGAATTGGAAATAAACATGCGATGTTTAGTATTTCAAAGGAACATAACAGTGTTATCAATATGATTAGTCTTGTTCAATGGCATAATGGTCAACTAAAAATATACATTTTTGATTCTTTAGGAAGTGAAATAACTAGTCAACTTTTACCAGTTTGGAGTCCAACAACAGGACAAGAATATGAATTTGAATTAAACTGGGATTTAGATAATGGAGAAACAAGATTGTTTATTGATGGCAATCAGCTCGGAAATACTATAGCTACAACAGGAACAAGAAGTTCTGATATAGGATTACTTAGAGTAGGAGCTACTTGGCATGCTATTAATTTTCCACCAGATTGTGAGATTGATGATTTTATAGTGTTTGATAAAGTCCAACACATTTCTGATTATAATGTTTCTTCAGTTTTAACATCATGTTTAAATTTAACTGTACGAACTTGTGATGATTCAAATTGTTCAGGAGAAAGTTTTATTGATGTTGATGATGATTCTCCTCAAAATTTGTCTTTGGATAATAATTGGTATTTTCAGTATAAATTTAATTTTGAAACAGAGAATCTAGGTCATAGTCCTGCATTGTATAATGTAAGCATTGATTATACATTATTAAACTTTGCTCCTTCCATTAATTTAATTTTCCCGCAAGAAGGAGCAACTTATGGATATAACAAAAGCATAAATTTAAATTATAGTATTAGTGATAACGAAGGCAATTTAGATTCTTGTTGGTATTCATTAGATGGGGGTATTAATGTAAGTTTACTAAATTGTACAAATGCAACCTTTGATACTTTTGAAGGATTTCATAATCTGTTTATTTATGTAAATGATAGTCAGGGATTAGAATCAAATGATAATGTTAGTTTTAATATTGATCCAACAGGCATTTCCTTGTCTATTTTAGAACCAACTGGAACAAAATCTTCAAGAACAAGTATTCCAATCACATTCACAGCAATTGGAAATAATTTAACTTGTTGGTATAATGTCAAGACTTCTATTGGGGGAGGAGTTATAGAAAATACTACTCTTCCAAATTGTTCAAACTCTTTTTTTGATGTTTCTGCTGATGGGAATTATGTTTTTAATTTATATGCAAATAATACTCTAGGTTCTTCTGATTCTAAGAACTCTAGTTTTCTTGTTGATACTTCACCATCTCCTAGCGGGGGGGGCGGAGGAAGTTCTGGTGGTTCTGGTGGTGGCTCTGCTCCGCAAACTGCAAAATTAACAATAAGCAAGCCCTTCGATGTTATTGGTGATGCAGGAGAAGGCAAGATGATAAGTTTAGAAATTAAAAATGATGGTTTAAAATTTCTTAATAAATGTAAACTTATTACAAATAAAGAATCTTCTTCATGGATTTCTTCCACAGTAGTTGAAGATATTGGTCCGGGTCAGACAAAAGACTTTATTTTTAATTTAAATATACCCGAGTTTATAGATAGTGGAGAATATCTAATTCCCTTAATAGTTCAATGTGAAGAAATAAATAAAACTGCAAATCTTAGCATAACTATTCTTGAAAAAAAGATTAATTTTGAGATTATAAAATTTGAAAGAGAGGGAAAAGATAAACTTAAAACAAGATACTATCTAGAAGAACTTTCAGGTGTAGAGCAAAATGTTGAACTACAATTTTTGCTTTTTGATGAAGATAATGAGAAAGTAGCTGAAATGGCTGAGACAAAAACAATATCTCCAAATTCAAAAGAAGAATTTGAAACTGTTGTTCCAATTGATGTTTATTTAAGAGGAAATTTAAAGTTGCTAGTGAATATGAATTCTGAGATTTATTCAAATACTATTGAAGATGAACTTATTTTAGGACCTCCCGGCACAGGACTTGCTATTTTTGGGGAGTCGGGAGATGGTGAGAATTTGATTATATTTTTTATGCTTCTTGGTTGTGGGGCTTTTGCTTTTTTTATGATTAGAAGAATTTGGAGATTGAAGAAGAAAGTGAAAGAGAAGAAAAAAGGAGTAATAAAACTAAAAGAGAAAAAATAATATTGGATAAAAGAAGTTTTACATTTCTAATCTTAAGTTTTATAACATATTTAAAAATAAATTTACTGAAGTAAAAAGATTATAAATCCAGCATAATCTTTAAAAGTACAATATCCTTAGTAAAATCGTATGCTCATAAGTATAACCTATTACAAATAAATAAAAAACATACCCATTGATTTTGCCAAAAGGGTCTAGGTTTCGGCGGGGGCATAATACCTTCTTGGAATAATTCAGGGTCAATTAAATCTTCAACAGGAAACTTTATAAATCAAATTTCAGAATTATTAATATGGGATTTTTTATAAATAAAATTTTTAATGGAAAAGTAGATGAACTAGTTCATTTGCAGTTTCAAAAATTTAGTAAAGGAGAATTTAAAAATAGAGGAATGGTTGTTGCTAAGCAAATGAGTAGTGGAAAGTTTAACATAAAAACAACTTCTGAATATGGAAATGATTTTGTAAGAGGTTTTGCTGAGAAATTAGGAGAAGAGATAACTTTTGTTACAGGAGTGGTGATTAGTACAAGAGATTTAGAAGGAGAAATAGATTATCAAGATAAAAAACAATTTATGGGTGTTAAGCAATATATTTTTAATAAAGAGATGAGTGGAAATGAAATTTTAGAATTATGTAATAAATTACCTAATGCTTTTTTTGGTTTGTCATTTAAAGTTGGGAGCTCAGAATTGAAAATTAAACCAAAAGCTCCTAAATCTGCAAAACCTTCAACAAAAGGAGGTTCAGGACCTAAAGTGGATTTTTGTAAATTAAAGACTTCAGATTTAGAAATTGTTAAAGGATTAATTTTTGATGAAGAAGCAAGAGGATTTAAAAAAGTTGAGATTAGTCATGATTTTATTATTAATGAGATTGTGATTCCAGATGAATTAAAAGATGAAAAAGATTTTTCCATTGTAAGGGAAAAAGCTTTGAAAAAAGGTCAAATAGTTAGAAGATTGAATGTTGATGAGAGAGAGGTTGTGAAAGAGAAGGAGTTTGAGGCATAGTGAATGAATAAGGATGATTCATTTTTAAGAGTACTAAAACGAGTTTTATATGTTAAAAGGATCATACCCTTTTTCTTTTAAAAACTCAATGTATCTTCTACCTGATGTTCCCTCTTTTAAGGAAGGTATCTCCCCTGTTTCATATCTGCTTATATTTTGAGGGCTCGTATCCAAATTATCAGCTAATTTTTTCTGAGATAATTTTGCTTCTTTTCTTACTCTTTTAGCTTCGCTAGAATTAAATGGATTTTCTTCTTCTTTATTTTCAACAGCCTCAACTACCCTCTCCAAACCATACATTACAATTTTTCTTTTACCTTCTGGAAGAGATTTATAACTATTTTTGATTTGAATTAAGTATGCTTCAATCATCCCTAATTGGGCTTCTGCTAGTTTTTCTTTCGCAATATTAATTGGATTAGTTTGTGTCATTGTAATTTATCAGAACTCTCTTTCCCTATAGGTTTATTTAATAAAATTAAATAGATTTGAGGTTTTTAAAATTAACTGATTGAAATTTGTTTTTCTAATTGCTCTTCTGACTCGGCTCCAAGTATAGAACTAGTAGTTAAAGCCCAATCAAGTTGTATTAATTTCTTAATAAAAGGGTGTTCTATATTCAATTTGAAATAATCAGATTTTCCGATTTTTCTTGTGGGGATGAGCATTTTAGATTCAATCAACTTAGGAAAAAATACTTGAAAAGAATTATAACTAACATTTGCCCCTCTTGCTATTTCTGTCATGGGATAGTCGAAAAAATGATTTTCAATTAAAAAATCCATGACTCTAAGCTGAGGAGTATCTCCAAAGTATTCTAAAAATAGGGATATGTTTTCTTTAGTATTCATTTTTTTTGCCTCTATGAACACCTCTCACTCCCCAAAGGTTCCTCTTTTTCACCACTTTTTTTTTCATACTACTTTAAAGTAAAACTACCTTTTTAAATGTTTCTATAAAATAATATATGTTTCAGGAATAGAAACATTTAAATAATTTTGAATTCTCTAATTTTATGCAATTAGAACTAGAAAAAGCACAGATTATGTTCAAATTAGCTAGAAAAAATAATTGGAGTGCTTGTTATGATAGACTGGAACATTTTAAGAAATTTTTAAATTTAGATAAATGTGTAAAAGAATTATCTAAAATTGGTTGGATTATTATTCACAACAAACCAAATTATACTGCTCTTTCTTTGAATACAAAATATAAAAAAGAAATAATAGAATTTATTAAAGAACAAA
Organism: Candidatus Woesearchaeota archaeon; assembly: GCA_964424875.1. Lineage (GTDB taxonomy): Archaea > Nanobdellota > Nanobdellia > Pacearchaeales > GW2011-AR1 > ARS1285. Next base: position 93 of record CAYRKK010000073.1, on the reverse strand, counting down.
TGTCTTATTTGAAGGGTATGAAATTTTGAAATCATTTCCCAGCTCCATCCCAAATTAATTGAACTCAATTAATTTATTATTTCTAATAATAAA
>CAYRKK010000072.1:0-5173 GCA_964424875.1 Candidatus Woesearchaeota archaeon | reverse complement strand
AAATTTAATACTGATAAGTATTTCTGATAGACACTTAAATCGGAGATACTGACAAATTAGAAACATTTAAAATTGGTAGTATATTAATAAATTATGGTAGAAAAGGAAATAAAATGCAAAGATTGTGGAAAGGAATTTGTTGCAAATATTAATCCTAGATATTTTAGGAAATATTGTGATAAATGCAGTGCTCAAAGAAAAAAAGATTATGAAAAGATACATCTTGTGAAGTTTGAAGATTGTGAGGATGAGTGATTTTTGAGGAGTTAGGCTAACTAATATAAATTACTCTGTAAATCCTAATTCTTTTTTTAAAAATTTATTATACAAAGGAGCATTTGGGTTTGTTTTTAAATTATAAGAGCTTACCACAAAAACATTACCATCATAACTCTTTACTAAACTAGGGATATGACTATGTCCAATGGGAATGCAATCTCCGGGTTTGAATTTTTCTAAAAAAACATGATTTCTATCATCAACCTTTACTTTTCTTAGTTGAGGCGTAATCTCCCAGTAAAAATGCCTCCACGCATTTGCATCTTGAAAAATAGTATTATCATAAACAATCTCTAACCTCTCTAATGCATTTTTTATGTTTGGCATTGCCCTTTCTACACTTTCACATGGATAACCCTTTTCACCTTTTGAAACTCTATGTAAATTATCACTAAAACCTAATACAGTTTCTTCAAATTCAATATCCTTTGCGCATACCCCTAAATCATATTCTTTAGGCTCTTCTAAACCATATGCTGGAACCTCAAATTTTTGTGTCAGAAAATCACCATATGCTTTTATAGTAGGAGATTTTGGATCTAAATGAAGAAACTTTTTATTAGCATAAAGCTTATTTGTTTCATCAATAAGGTTTTCACCTGTTTTTCCAACATAGTTTTCTAAACCAATCCTTCTAAAAAGTCCATGTTTTCCTAATACTTTTATTGTGTCTGCAATTTCCTGAGTATTACCCCCATGGGCTTCTGGAAATAATATAATATAATTTGTGTTAGCAGGATCATCTACTTTTTTACCTAAAACCTCATAACCAAGTTCTTCTAATCTTTGTTCTAAATCTTGAGAACTAACTTGATGTGAACTACAACCAGGAAGTATTAAGGCACCTGCTAAAACAAACCCTACTGCAGCACTTGTAATGGTTCTCATAAATTCCCTTCTAGTTGGTTTTTTCTTTGTCATCTTTGTTATTTTGTTAGATTTTAGGGCTTTTTAAAACTTGTGTTTAGTTATCACTGATTAGTAAATAATTTATTTTTTTAATGTATTAATCAGTATGCGCCGCCCGGGAATCGAACCCGGGTCACATCGTTGGCAACGATATATTCTAACCACTAAACTAGCAGCGCATTATTTTAAAAGTTATAAAGGTTTTATAAAGTTTTATTTATTGAGAAATTATTAATTCATTAAATTACCTCTTATTTTAGATAGCAGTTTTTGATATATGTTTTGTTATCCAAGCTTTTGGCCCATTTATTTTTTGAATCTTATTCTTCACCCCCTCTAGGGAATGATAAATATTGTCTCGGAAACTCAAAAAATGCTGTTTGTTCATCATTTTTTAAAAAAGGAACTCTATAAATTCCAAATTCATTTTCTATTTGGTCCTTTAATGGGAAAGGAAAATCTATTTGTTTTACTAATCCTTTTTCTAAAGAATCCAAATCTACCTTTCCATGTATTCCTAAATCAACTTCTTTTATTCTGTATAAATCTCCTTCCTTTCCATAAACAAACTCTGCAAATAAATGAGAGCCTTTTGATATATCAACACCAACAAAATATTGTTTACCTCTCTTGTCTGGACGAGTAATGTCCATAGTCAAATTACAATCCTGTGCATGTCCAGAATCATAATTCACAACTAATTTGACATCATTAACTAAAATTGGTTTTCCTCTTTGTTTATCATCCCTCCTTAGTATATATCTATTTTTAAATAGGCCATCAAAGAGTCCAACTCCAACTTCTTAATTATAAATAAATTCACCACATCTCCTAAATATATTCTCTTTTATCTATAAATTTATATATTATATTTTATCAAACATCTTATGAAAAAAAAGGCTCCTTTACTCTTTGTATTTCTTTTAGTAATATTATCCTTAAACCTGTTTTTAATATCAGCAATAAATCTAGACATTTCTGCAAAACCTATTTCAAATAGCGTGATTATAGATTTAAATGAACCTGCTGTTTATGAATTAATAATAAGAAATCTTGGGGAAACAGATAATTTTGAAATTTACTCTTTAGTTGGAATAGATATAACTCCTTCAACTCCATTTGAAATAAAATCAGGTGAAACAAAAACTTTGAAAATAGAATTAATGCCTCAAGAATCTTTAAAAACAAAAAAACAACTTCCAATGACTTTTGAATATAAAATTAAAAACTCTAAAAATGAAATCCAAAAACAAACTCTTTCAATTTATATTCTTGACCTTGAGTCCTCATTTTTAATTCAACCACAAAACATAAATCCAAATTCAGAAAAAATTATAATTTCAATAAAAAATAATGTTTTTTTTAATTTTTCTGAATTAAAAATAAAATTAACTTCTGCTTTTTTTGAAAATGAACAAACAATATCTTTACAACCCAAACAAATAAAAGAAATGGAAATTCCAATTGATAAAGAAAAGACAAAAATTTTAAATGCAGGAAATTATCTAATGAATATAGAGATAATCACTAATGAAAAAACAGCAAATATAGAATCTCAAATTAAATTTCTACAGCAAGAGGATATTGAAACAACTGAAAACAAAGAAGGATTCATTATTCAAAGAACAGAATTAATTAAAAAGAATACAGGGAATATTAAAAAAACAATTGAAATAACAGCAGAAAAAAATCTTTTGTCTTATTTGTTTACATCTGTAAATCCTGAACTATCAGAAACTGAAATAAAAAATTTTAAAAAATTTTACATCTGGAAAAAAGAACTAATACCTAATGAGGAGATTAAGGTTGTAATTAAAACAAATTGGTTTATTCCAATATTTATAATAATTTTTATAATAATTGCAATCGTGTTAATAAAAAAATCAGTTTACAATGATTTAATTTTAAGAAAAAAAGTTTCTTTTGTAAAAACAAAAGGAGGGCAGTTTGCATTAAAAATAACTTTAATAATTAAAGCAAAAAGATTTATTGAAAGAATTAATCTTGTTGATAAACTGCCTCATTTAGTCCAGTTGTATAATAAATTTGGTGCAATAGAACCTGATAAAATTGATTTAAAAAATCGTAGATTAGAATATAATATTGAATCTTTAAACAAAGATGAATCAAGAATCTTCTCTTATATAGTTTATTCAAAAATCGGAGTTGTTGGAAGATTTGAACTTCCAAATGCAAAAGCAACTTATGAAAAAGATGGCAAGGTTAAACACTCAGTTTCAAACAGAAGTTTTTTTATTAATGAGCCTAGGGGGTGAATTATTTATTCATCCTTCTCAAATCTCTCAACCCAATTCTTATTCCATTCATAAATAACTTTTCCTGTTCCTTTAACAGCAACATAAGTTAAAAATCCTGATGTAATAAATTCTAAACAATAATATCCTGTTTGTAAATTTAAATAGCCCATGTCTCCCACTAAACCAGTAATATTTTCTTTATGTTCAGATATATATGATGAAAAATTATTTATTCCTTTTAATAAATTATAACCCATAACAACTCCAACACCTGCCTGAAAAGAATATCTTGTAAGTTTTCCTAATAAACCTTCTTTATATTCTTTTTTTGTTATTTCTTTTTTCATTTATTTTAAATAATTTTTATTTTTATAAGTCTTGATGTGATTTGAAATATATTTTCAATAAGATTTAAATATAAAAGAGTTTTATTAAAAGTATGGAAAAAGAGATGAGAAAGGTGACAATTAAGGCGCTCTTATTTTTTGGAGGAACATTGTTGGCTGGAATTAGTTTATTTAATTTTGATAAACAACCTTATTTAGCATTTGCTGGATTAATGGTTGGAGCTTATCTTATTATAAAAGGTCTTGATTAAGATGAACCAAATAAAAAGAATCTCTTAGATTTACAACATTCTTTATCATTAACAAAAGGATCTTTATTCTTTAGTGTTGGAATTGGAGGAGGGATAACTATATTTTTTGGAATAAAACAATTTGAAACTGATGCATTAACATCATTTTTAGTAGCAGAGTTATTTTCATTTTTCTTTATTTTAAAGTCAATTCAATATTTTACAAAATGTTCTCTAATTCAAAAAGAAATTGAAGAATCAATCAACTCTAAAAAACTTTAAATACCATCAATTTCTACTTAATTTAACCCTCGGTAGTATAATGGTTATTACAGGCGGCTGTAGACCGCTTGAAGCAAGTTCGAATCTTGCCCGGGGGATTTTTTCTCAAAAACCCACCAAAAACCTTAAAACCTCAAGATTCTTAGATAATTAACAATGAAACAAGAAATAATAAACCAACAAGTCTTAGATGAATTAAAACAATTAAGAATAGATATTAATATAATCAAAGAAAGATTACCAGAAGAAGAACCTTTGCCAAGCGTAGAAGAACAACTGGAGATGGGACTAGAAGATTTAAGACAAGGAAAAATAGTGAGCCTAAATTAATTTATTTTTCTAAGATTCTCTTTAATAATAGCCTACATTCATTTAAATTATTCCTTATAAAATCAATAGTTTTCTGCTGGGTTTTCTTATCACTAATTGTTACAATTAAAACAGCTTTTAAGTCTTCAAAGATTACAAAATAGATTCTCTTTCCATTAAATCTTTTTTCTCTTATATTTTTTATTTGCAAAGAATCTCCCACATAAGGATTGTTTTCTATTTGATTAATTAAATTTTGAAATCTGTCCTGATTATCTAAAGAAAATCTTTTAATGATTTTATCTCTCAATGAAAGTAGAGTTTTTACTACATATTCCATTTTAATATTAAAGAACTCTAATTTAAAAATTATTGCAATAAATTATAACACTCAAAAATTGAACACATTCATTCCATTCTTGCCCCAAAGATTTCACAATAAATATTCAAATATACCCTAAAATTAGAGTATACAAGTAAATATAAAGCATTAAATACTAAATATTAGTATATAACCTATAGAATTCTAAAAAGGGCTAATCATTTAAAGACTAGCCCC
>CAYRKK010000071.1:0-5563 GCA_964424875.1 Candidatus Woesearchaeota archaeon | reverse complement strand
TGAATAACACGAATTTTATGACAGAACTATACGATTATTATTTGCCGTAGCTATATGATACACAAGAAATATAAAATTATCAGATTTATGAAGGGCTTCCAAGAGGACCGGTACAAGCATTTTATGAAGCAGGAAGTTTATGCAGATCCAATAAAGGATTAATTTTCTTTGGGAACCAAGTGGTATCTTCTGGTCATATAAGAAGATTGCTATTACATAATGAAGATAAGCTAGTTCTTTCTGCTTTTGAGTTACTTTCAGAAAATAATTGTAAAATAGCTACAATAGACAAAGATTCAAGAGTACTAAATGTTACAAGGTATGATCGCTTAGAATCACTAAAAGAATCAGAAGTATATCTCGATGTCCCTTATGTTGTTCCAAATAATTTCTTTTCAATGGAAACATTTCCAGAAATAAAGAGATTGTTTGTAAAAACTCCAATGGCCAAAACTTGTTTAACTGAAAGAAGTAAAGTTGTAGTTGAAAGGTCTGATTTTCCTTCAGAATTTCATTTTAAAGAAGAATTAAGTAATTTAGAGGGATGCGTGTTAGAATATTTCTCAGATTTTGTGGATAAATTTGGAGGAAATTTTAATGAGTAATCCTCATTGTTTAATTTTATCAGGACCTTCTGGAAGTGGAAAGTCGACAACCGCCAAAAAACTTTGGCAAACTCTTGATGGAAACCCTGCATATTTAAGTCTTGATTCAATTAAACATTTTATCTATGGAGCAAAGTCGAGCGATTATTTTTTGGATTTAGCAAGAACAAATGCCTTGTTATTAACAGGAAATTATTTAAAATTAGGACACTCTGTGATTATTGATAAAGCATTTGGATCGTATAATTATGTTAGACCTTTTGTTGATCTTACTAGAAGTATGGGTCTTGTAAGCCATTATTTTAAACTAACTGCTCCACTAAATGTTTTAATCAAAAGAGTTGAAGAAAGAAGAAATTTTTCATTAGAGAAAAAGATTGCAATAGGAGAATGGCCTCTTCCTGCAGGAAATGAGAAAACTGTAAGAGATATTTATGAATTCTGTGAAAGATATAAACATCCTGAAGGAATAGAAATAGATACAAGAAAAAATTCTCTAGAAGAAGTTATTAAAATTATTCTTTCTTATTTGAAATAGATTTATTTTCTCTCAATTTGTTAAAGAATAAATTTATTTCATTCAAAAAAACAAGTTGATCTTCTGAGATACTTTCATTAAATTTGTCCTTGATAATTTTGTCTATATTTTCTTCAATTCTTTTTTTAGGAACAACGCATATATCACAATTTTTTTTACCATCCCAAGAATCATAAAATGGGAGCAAAGAGTCGTTAGAAGCATCAACTATTAATTTTAATCCATTTATCTTGACTATTAAAAATAAATGATAATCTAAATCATTATGAGGCAAATTAATAATTTCTTTTGGTAATTTTTGTTTAGACCAATTAAATGAATAAATCGCATATTTTACTTTATATCCTTTACTCTCAAAAATTTTCTTTAACCGACTATTTTTTTCCCAACACCTATTTTTTATAACCTCTAAAGGTTCATCCCTTATTTTCTCAAACTCTTTAATAATTCCCTGGTTGATAGCCAAATGATTCATACAGTTTATTTTCTTTACTTTCCATTTTCCACTTTCATAAATTAATTCATTGACGCAAGTATTTCCTTGAGGAGTTTTATACATTTCTTTTTCTGAAAAATGTCCTATAACTCCTAAGACAACTTTGTTTGTTCCTCCGTGTGCAATAACTAAAACTGTTTCTTCTTTACTATGATTCTTTTTTAAATCTTCAAAAAATGAATTTACTCTATCAAAATGATCTTTGTCACTTTCTCCTTCTTTAGGGGTTGCCTCTCTCGGATTTATTCCTCTTTCAATTTGTTGCCTTAAGAAATTATTCCATTCTTTCATAATATTTTCTTTCTCTCCAATTAAACCAAAATCCCTTTCTCTAAGTCTTTTATCAGTAATTGTGACTAGTTTTTTTGATTTAGAAATAAAATCTGCTGTTTCTTTTGCTCTTTTTAAATCAGAAGAATAAACAACATCAATTTTTAATTTTTCAAATCTTTGTCTTAAAAAATTTGATTGTTCTCTGCCTAATTCACTCAAAGGAAAATCGTTTTTTTGACCCTGGTAGATGTCCTTTGCATTTCCGATACTTTCACCATGTCTGACTAAATAAATTTTCATATAATTCTATAGAATAATTTATGTATATAAAAATATCTATTAATATGGGTCATGGAAGAATCTACTCGCACTTCCACTTTGTTATCTTACTTAATTAGTCAAAGTGCAAATGTTTGCTTCGGATTACTCGGTGTAAAAGATTATATCATAAAGGATATACTTTCTAAATTAGGTTTCTTATTCATATCTTAAAGCATCAACAGGATTTAATTTTGAGGCTCTGTGAGTGAGGATTACTCCTATTATTATTCATATATTAAAATTGAAAATAATGAGAATTAGATTATAGATTCTGGGTCCACAACATATATAAAGGAAATAAATTTTATCTATTAAAATGGGGTTAGAAGATTATTTGAGTGAGTTTTCAACAGCAAGTGTAGATTTATGGGCGATTGTCATTGCTGTTATTTTATCTGCTGTTTTAGGTTTACTTTTGAGCGAGATTTATAAAAGATTTGGCCATAGCTTATCTAATAGAACAAAGTTTGCTATGCTTCTTCCGCCAATCGCAATGACTACTGCATTAATAATTTCTATCGTTAAATCCTCTCTTGCTCTATCTTTAGGATTAGTTGGTGCACTTTCCATTATTAGATTTAGAACTGCCATTAAAGAGCCCGAAGAATTAGCTTATTTATTCTTAACAATTTCAATAGGTTTAGGTATGGGGGCTTCTCTTTATCTTTTAACTGCCATAGGATTTGTTTTAATTGCAGGGGTTGTTGTTTTCATAAGTTATGGACCTAAAAATGAATTGGGTATTAATTTTGTTGTTAAATCTAAAAAGCTGAAAATTGATGAAGTTGTTGGAGTTTTAAATGAGGTTGAATGTAAATATACTCTTCGTAGGTCTGACCAAGATTCTTCCAATAGTGAATATTCATTTTTTATTGATGCTATTGGAACTAAGAAATTAAATATTATGAGTGAAAAAATTAAGAAGTTAGATCCTAATATTCAGATTTCTTATTATGAAGCTCAAGTAGGCATTTAAATGAATAGAAACATTAAATTAGTTATTGGGCTCGTAGCAATTTTATTACTCGTTTTTTCTATAATTTACTTCAATGGAAACTCTGATTCTTCCGAAGAAGGAGTTGTTGATACTAAAAACAAAGGAGATGTTACTATTAAGAATGATAATCAGCAAAATGACAAAAATAAAGAATTTCCTCCAGAAGCAATCAAAGCTTGTGAAGAGTTAAAAAATAATGATAATTGTATTTTTCAAACCCCTAATGGAGAAGAATCTGGAATTTGTACTTTAATAGGTAAAGATTTAGTTTGTTCCTCAAATAAACGGGGTATGGAAGATCGTCAAGTGAACGAGGATATCAATTTTCCTCCAGAAGCAATCAAAGCTTGTGAGAACTTAAAAGAAGGAAGTGAATGTATTGCTGAAACTCCAGACGGAGAAGAATCTGGAGTCTGTACATTGAGAGGAACAGAACTAGTATGTTCTTTTGAGAAGCCACTTGAAATTTAACAAAGTTCTCTTAAATTAATGAAAAATGGAAAATATTAAGAAGAAGGAATTTAGATATGAAAGAAAATTTGTTATTCCCATTATGGATAAGAAAGAAACTGAAACCTTGATTAAAGCAAATAGTTTTTTGTTTGAAGAGATTTTTTATGAACGACAGATAAATAATATTTATTTTGATGATATTGATATGACTAGTTATTTTGATAATGTTCTAGGAAATTCAGATAGAACTAAGATCCGGATTCGGTGGTATGGTGATTTTGATAATATTCAAGAACCTATTTTAGAGTTCAAAATTAGAGACGGGTTTGTTGGTACCAAATTTAGATTTCCTTTAATAAATTTCTCCCTACCTTGTTCTCTTGAAAACATGAAAAAGGTTTTCGAAAAATCCAACCTACCAGGGTGGGTGGTAAATACACTTAAGACTCGGAGATTTACTCTGGTTAATTATTATAAACGAAAATATTTTCTATCGAATTGCAAAAAGTTTAGAGTGACCATTGATTCAGGTTTAACTTATCGAGGAATTTTGAATCAAAATTTTTCATTACTAAACGAAATTAAAGAAAATCATCATATTTTAGAGCTGAAGTACGATATTGATAAATTGGCTGAGGGAGTTTCCACGCAGTTTCCATTTAGGTTAACTAAAAATAGCAAGTATGTGACCGGAGTTACGTATTTTAGGGGAGAATGATGGATATTAATCATAAATATGTTTTTGGAGCTATTATTTTATCAATTGTAGTAGCCATGATTTTTATTTTTGGTTTCACTAATTCTGATATTGTAGATGGGATTGATGAGTCAATAGGATTTTTTAATGATAGCTATATTCACGAGATTAGGTTGTATTTTGATGATGCAGATTGGTTTGATAATTTGTATGAGAACCATATGATTGAAGATGATCCATATAGCTCTGCTACTCTTTATCATGAAAAATATGGGTTTTATACCGTAGGGGTTAGATTTAAGGGGGCCAGTTCATTTAGTTACCCTAGCAACAAAAAATCATTCAAGATTGACGTAAACGAGTTTTTTGAAAGTTGCAACATTTATGATGATTTGCCTGAATGTAAGGATTTGAGTTTTTATGGTCTTAGGAAAATTAATTTGAACAATGGATTTAAGGATCCTTCATTTATGAGAGAGAAAATTTTTCTAGGTATTGCTTCTAACTATTTACCTACAATTAGGGCAGTATTTGTTAATGTTTATATAAATGACGAGTATATGGGACTTTATACAGGGGTTGAACAACCGGAGGATACTTTTATTGAGATGAATTATGGAGAAGTAGGTAATTTATTCGAATGTGAGAGGACTGAGAGTCAAGGCAAGGGTCAATCTAGTTTTGGATCTGATTTAGGATATATTAGTGAAGAGATTTCAGATTATTATGAGTATTATGAACTAAAAACTACTGAGAAGGAAAATTCATGGGAAGGATTATTGCATTTTATCGACGTGTTGAATAATTATAATGACGAAGATTTTGTAAAGGAAATTGAGAAAATTGCAGATGTCGATGAGTTTTTGACGATGCTTGCCTTAAATAACTTATTTGGCAATTATGATTCTTATACCGGTTCTTCGCATAATTATTATGTTTATGAAGACACTAAAGGCATTTTTCATCCGATTTTTTGGGATACTAATGAGGCATTTGGAGTATTTGGCCAGGGGGCTCCTGCGAGTCAAAGTGAAGCAGATATTTTTTATGGAAACCATATTTTAGAAGAAAGATTTTTTTCTATTCCTAATTATCGAGCAAGATATCTGGAGATTGTTGAGGATATTGCTACAAGTTAATTCACTTCGTTCATGACCATAACTAATCCAACCTACCAATCTGT
>CAYRKK010000070.1:0-5594 GCA_964424875.1 Candidatus Woesearchaeota archaeon | reverse complement strand
ATGACCACAGAATCTTAGGACAGCAAATGGATTTATTTTCATTTTCAGAAACAGCACCTGGAATGGTTTTTTGGCATAATAATGGATTAATAATAAAAAATAAACTAATTGAATTTTGGAGGCAAGAACATAAAAAAGCAGGTTATGAAGAAATTTCAACACCACAAATTTTAGATAAAAAATTATGGCAGATTTCAGGGCACTGGGAAAAATTTAAAGAAAACATGTTTTTAACAGAATATGAAAAAAGAGATTTTTCAGTAAAACCAATGAATTGTCCAGGAGGAATGTTAGTTTATAAAAATAAACCTAAATCTTACAAAGATTTGCCTTTAAGAGTTGGAGAACTTGGAATTGTTCATAGGCAAGAACTTTCAGGAGTTTTATCAGGATTATTTAGAGTAATTCAATTTATTCAAGATGATGCACATATTTATTGTACAGAAAAACAAGTTGAACAAGAATTAATTAATGTAATAGAATTAATTGAAAAATTCTACAAATTATTTGGATTTACTTATAGAGTTGAACTTTCTACTCGACCTGAAAAAAGAATTGGAAGTGATAAAATCTGGGACAAAGCAGAATCTGTTTTAGAAAAAGTTCTTAAAAAAAAGAAAATGAAATTTAAAATCAATAAAGGAGATGGTGCTTTTTATGGTCCTAAAATTGATTTTCATATTAAAGATTCATTAGAAAGAGAATGGCAATGTGGAACTCTTCAATTAGATTTTTCAATGCCAGAAAGATTTAATTTAATTTTCACAGATAAAGACAATAAAACTAAACAACCAGTAATGTTGCACAGAACAATTTATGGTTCTTTAGAAAGATTTTTTGGTATTTTACTAGAACATTATGGAGGACATCTTCCACTCTGGCTCTCTCCAATTCAAGTAAGAGTTATTAATTTCACAGATAGAAATAACAAATCCTGTGAAGATTTATTAAAACAACTTCAAGAACAAAACATCAGAGCAGACTTAGATTTAAACCAAGAACCTCTTCAAGGAAAAATCAAACAAGCTGAAACAGAAAAAATCCCTTATATAATTGTAATCGGAGACAAAGAAGAAAAATCAGGAGATTTAGCAGTTAGAAATAAATCCAAAGTTGCTAATATTAAAACAAAGGATTTCTTAAAACAAATTAAAAAAGAGATTGAAGAAAAAACTATCTAAAAGGTGATATTATAGACATGCATAAAAGAAGTATTATAAAAGCTTTTACTTGGAGAATACTTGCAACTTTAACTACTACAATTCTTGTTTTTATTTTTACAAGAAATTTAACACTGGCAGGAATAGTGAGTTTTTTTGATTTTCACGAACGTGTTTGGAATAAAACTAATTGGGGCAGAAAAAAATAAGCTGTATAAAAAGAGAAGTTGAGAAAAAGGCATAGGGTTAGCAATTTAGCGTAATACCACTTAGCCATCTTGGCATAAAATAATGCAATATTTTAACAATTTAAAGGTTTGTGTTAGGAAAGTTAGATTTATTAAACTGATATTATTTATTATAAAATGAAATTAGGAGTATTATTTTCAGGGGGGAAAGATTCTTGTCTTGCCACTTTTTTAACAAAAAAACAAGGAGATGAAATCGTATGCTTAATTAGTATGGCTTCTAAAAATAAAGAGAGCTATATGTTTCATACTCCTTCAATATCCAAAGTTAAAAAACAAGCAGAAGTTATGAACATGCCTTTAATTCTTCAAAAAACAAGAGGAAAAAAAGAAATTGAATTAAAAGATTTAGAAAAAGCAATTAAAATTGCTGTAAAAAAATATAAAATTCAGGGGATTATTACAGGGGCTGTAGAATCAGTTTATCAGTCTTCTAGAGTTCAAAAGATTTGTAATAAATTAAAATTAGAATGTTTTAATCCTCTCTGGCAAAAAAATCAAATAGAATTATTAGAAGATTTGATTAAATATAATTTTAAAGTAATAATTATTGCAGTTGCTGCTTACCCCCTAGATAAATCTTGGTTAGGTAAGATTATTGATAATAAATTTATTTCCAAGATAAGAAGTTTGCAAGAAAAATATAAAATAAATCTTGCAGGGGAGGGTGGAGAATTCGAGAGTTTTGTTTTGAATTGTCCGCTTTTTAAAAAACCTTTAGAAGTTAAAAATAAAAAAATTTCAGGGGAGAAAAATTCATGGGCTATGGAATTGAGAATATGAATAAAGTATTAATAATAAACATTTGTAAGGAGAAATTGCATTATTTTGAATTTGTAAAACCTATTGAAGATATTTTAAAAAATAATAGGATTAAATTTAAAACTTTAAATTATAAAAAAATCAATAGAGCTAAGTTAATGGATTATGGTAAGATAATTATCTGTGGAACTTCTTTAAAAGATGATAATTATTTGAACACAGATTTTTCTTGGATTAAAAATACAAGTAAGCCTGTTTTGGGAATTTGTGCAGGTATGCAGATAATCTGTTTGGTATTTAAAGAAAAATTAAAAAAGAAAATAGAAATAGGATTCTATAAAGAAAATTTTAAAAGAAAATTTTTAGGATTAAGGGGAGAAAAAGAAGTTTATCATATCCATAATAATTATACAAGTTTGCCTAAAGATTTTGAAAAATTTACAAATTCAAAAATCCCTCAGGCAATAAAACATAAAGACAAAGAAATATATGGGGCATTGTTCCATCCAGAAGTTAGAAATAAAGAATTAATTTTAAATTTTGTAAATAAAAATTATTAATTTCCAGCATAATGCCCCTTTTTAAGTACTATCTTAGTAATCCCCTACAATAAAACATTCTAAAAATTCAAATTATTTAATACAACTCCCTTATAGTAGTTACAAACTAAGGGTTTATATACTCTCATTTTCCCTATTAATTATGGAATTTGAATCATTAAAAATAATTGAGCCAATAATAAAAGCCTTAAAGAAAAAAGGATATGTGGAGCCAACACCAATCCAAGAAAAAACTATTCCACTACTTTTAGACAATAAAGATGTAATAGGTATAGCACAAACAGGAACTGGAAAAACAGCAGCATTTGTCGTACCAATACTTCAAAAACTACACGAAAAAATAGGTAATATTAAAGCAACAATACCTAAGGCACTAATCTTAGTTCCAACAAGAGAATTAGCAGAACAAATCACAGAAAGTTTCAAAGCATACGGTACATTTCTTAGCCTTAAATATTTAGTAATATATGGTGGTGTAGGAATAAGACCTCAAATAAACAATCTACAACGTGGAGTAGACATACTTATAGCAACACCTGGAAGACTATTAGACTTGATAAACCAAGGAAAAGTAAATTTAAGAAATATAGAATTCTTTGTATTAGACGAAGCAGACAGAATGCTAGATATGGGATTTGTAAGAGACATAAATAAAATAGCTTCATTTTTACCAAAAAATAAACAATCATTATTCTTCTCAGCAACAATGTCTGAAGAAATAACAAGATTAACAAAAAAATTCTTAAAAGATCCTGTAAGAATGGAAGTAACACCTCAAGCAACACCAATTGAAAAAATAGAACAATTCATATTCTTTATAGATATGGAAAATAAAATTGAATTATTATTAGATTTAATAGATCAACAAAAAATGAGTTGTGTATTAGTATTTGTAAAAACAAAACATAAAGCAGACAAAGTAGCAAGAGCACTAAACCAGAACCATATTTCAGCAGATGCTATTCACGGAAACAAGTCCCAATCACAAAGACAAATTGCACTAAACGATTTTAAGGCAAAAAAAATACGAGTATTAGTAGCAACAGATATAGCAGCAAGAGGAATAGATGTAAAGAATATTAGTCATGTAATAAACTTTGATTTACCAAACGAACCTGAAAATTATATTCATAGAATTGGAAGAACAGCAAGAGCAGGAAGCAAAGGTACAGCATACTCATTTTGTTCAGCAGAAGAAAGAGAATATCTTAATCAAATAGAAAGAATAACAAAGACAAAGACTCCTCACGCAGAACATAAATATCATTCTAATCTAGCAAAAAATGCTACAGGAAGAGATGCAAAACCAAAACCCAGAACAAGAGGACAACGTCCTAGTAATAGAAATGGTAATAATTCTAAGCAAGGTGGAAGTAATTGGTATGACCAAAAGTCTAATTCATCTGGAAGAAAAAATAATAAAAGTGGAAGAAGAAATAGTGATTTTAAAAATAGAAGCAACAATAGAAACAAGAATAATCAAAGTAAGGATAAAGATAATAGAAATCCTAAATCAAGATTTAATCCAAGAAAATCAAATTCAAGTAGAGTAAGAATGGGAAGAACAAGTCATAGAAGATAAAACTAATTAATAAATTATTTGGTTGCGAAGAGGCAGAGATTTATAATCTCTGCATGCAATCAGCGGCTTATGAAAATATACAATATTTTAACAATTTAAAGCTCAAATTCATCAATAAAGTTTATAATTGCAGAATATTTTTCTAAATATCTGTGGCCCTTTTCTGTTAAGATAATCTGCTTGTTTTTTCCAGAAGTCTCTTCAATAAATTCTTTTTCTAATAGTTCTAAATAGTATTCTTTAAATCTAGAAGAGGAAATATTAGACCTTCTTAGTAAGGGCTTTGGTTTTATTGAATGATTATCTTGAATTATTTTCAAAATGTCTCTGATTATTTCTAATTTATTTCTTTTTGCCATATTCAAATTTTCCCCCTCTTTTCGAAATTTGAATGCTTGAAAACCACAAAAATTTGCAATTTTTGTAGCACCAAAAACTGAAAGTTTTTTAGTGTTTTAATTTTCATTGTTTTAACCTGTTTTCCTAATAACTTTATAGAGAATTGATAAAAATATCCCTAAAGAGATTAAATAGATAAATAATTGGAATGTTTGTAGATAATTTGGAATTATAATATCTATTATATTAAAAATCCAAAATACAAAAAGCAATAAGTATATGATATAAAGATGGTGTGATTTCTTTTTCTTTGATTGTTTGTGGGATTTATAAAACACAAATGCAATGAAAACAAAAAGTAAAAGATTTATTAAAAGATAAATAAAGGGATTTCTGAATAAAATAATTATTATTGCGATGGCAAACGCTACTAAGTGAAACAGATAAACTATTGAATTTAATTTCCATTTTTTCCACATTACACTATGGATAAGATAAAATATAGCCATTGAACTAAAATATATAAAAATAAAAAGAGTTATGTTTCCAAAAATAGGAAGAAGTGCTCTTATCTCTCCAGCATCAAAATAAAACAAAATAATTTTTATAAAAGACCTAAAAAAGTAAGCAAATGCAAAAAATAAAAATGATTGTCTAAAATATTTTATTCCTTTATGAGAGCTTAATTTATAGAGTTCTTTTGTTCCAAAATAAATTATTAAACTACAAACTATTATTACAAAAGAGTAAATTATTTCAGTTCCAATACCTAAGTTCATTAATTTCCCAAATCCTTGTCCAAGACCCTGCCCTACAGCTCTTCCAGTCATAGATACCATTTTAATATAAAGTAATAGATATTTAGGCGCTGTCCGGAGTTCTAATTAAAACCAGCTCCATCCCAAATTAATTGAACTCAATTAATTTATTATTTCTAATAATA
>CAYRKK010000069.1:0-5627 GCA_964424875.1 Candidatus Woesearchaeota archaeon | reverse complement strand
TTTTTAATTTTCGGTTAGAATCATAGAACTTTGCCTACTTTTGCAAAGTTCTCTCAAGATAATTTAGTTACAGAAATGGTTAGAAAGGTTGTTCTTCAAAATCAAGAATTTGTTGAATTAGAAGCAATAGAAGTGGCTCGAAGAGTTTATCTAAAAAGAGGAACACCAAGTTTTGAAACAACAGCAAGAACTAGATATGGTTCAGTTGTTGTTCCTGCTTTAGCACAAAGAATTTCAGGATGGTCTTGGTCATCAGGATTAGCAGGATTATTAACAAAAGGAAAAAAATCCTTAACTCCAACTTGTGAAGCTATTGAAGCAGTAAGAGATCAAATTAATCAAGTTAATTTTTGTCCAGAACAAGTAGATGGAATTTTAAGACAAGAACATTTAAGAGATCTTTATGTTGGACAAGTAACCACAAGAAATGACCAGCCTTATCCTTGTAGGCCGGTTTCACAAAACCCTTCTCACTAAAACAAAAAAATTTTAAGACAACTCCTATAAAGTTATTACTCTCTTTAAATAAAATTATCTCCTATAACTTTATAAATATTCTATTAGTTATTTTATTATGATAACCTTAATAAAATGTTTAGTATATCCAGAATGCGATGCAAATAAACCAAGTGATGAACCAAGATACCTAACCGCTAAAGATTTTTTCCCTGACCCTATCCTTTATGGTGATTTTAGAGTGGAAGCAACTCCTAATGAAGTTTTGAAACAGATCTTGCCAGCACATTATCTTGAAAGTTATTTAGATATTAAACCATGGATAGTAGACTTATCAAAAAGAAGAGGTTATTTAGATATTTCAGAAATAGAAAGTAAAAGTGTTGATGGAACAATTGATGATTTATTAAATTCTCAAGGTTTTTCAATTTCAAGAAGAAATCATAGGCTAACCAATGAGCAATCGGACAGGCTAGTGGAAAGTATTATGGAAGGATTAAAACCAGATAATATCTTTGGTGTTTTTGTTTCAAGGGAAAATACAAGGCTATCTTCTAGAGTTTATTCTGATGTATTAAAAGTCTTAGGACAAGATGTCTCTAAAGAACAGGTTGAACAAATGTTTTCTGCACAATACCAAGGTCTTGAAGATTATGAAATAGCGCAAAGACAAAGAGAAGCTGAAGATTGGAGTATTCTTGGACATCAGGTAGTTGGTGGAGAAGTATTACAATTATGAAAGCACTTAACCACGCAAATTCAACCTTACTTAAAAATCTCAACAAAACATTTCTCCACCTCACAAAACAAATTTTAGATTAGTTTTAAAAAGTCTATCACCATTATTTGGATATAAAAAAGTTAAGATGATAAAACAACCAAATAATATCTCAAGTAATCTTTAGAAATATTTTTTATTTAAACTTACCCATAGAAGACACTTTATACCTATTTTATCTATATTCTTTTTAACATTACCTAATACTAATGCACAACAAATTGGAATTTATATTGGAGCAGGATTTCTTGCTTCTTTTTTACTTGAAATTCCAAGTGGATATTTTTCTGATAAATTTGGCCATAAAAATACTTTAATATTAGCTAAACTTTTAATGATTACATCTATGCTATCTTTTATATTTGCAAACTCTCTACCTTTTTTCATATTAGGTTCAGTTTTTTTATCTCTTTCCCAAGCTTTTACATCTGGAACAGATAAAGCATTTATATATGAAACATTAATTCAATTAAAAAGAGAAAAAGATTATACTAAAATTGTAAGTAAAATAAATGCTAATGTCTCTTTAGTAGCTGTATTTCTCACAATCTTATTACCTTTCACAACAGCAATTTCAATAACCACCCCATTAAAAATAAATTTAATATTTGACATCTTAGGATTCTTCATAGCCCTAATATTAATCAATCCTAAAAAAGAAGTTGAGATAACTAAAGAACCCCCTAAAAAATTATTTAATATTATTAAAAGCTCTGTAAACCCTGGATTTTTTCTGCTTTCTTTGTTTACAGGGGCTGCAGGAGGATTTTTAGTAGCAACAAGTGGATTTAGAGAAGTTTATCTTCAATCTATTGGATATCCAATTATTTATTTAGGATTTGTTATGGGTCTCTCAAGATTAGTCTGGTTTATTGTAGGTCATAATGCGCACTGGTTAGAGGAAAATATTGGATTAAAAAATCTATTAAAAATTGAAATAATCATATTCCCATTGTTTTTCATATTAGCAGGATTATTTTCAAATCCTTATGTTGTAGGATTAATAATACTAATTCCCATTGGATATTATTTAGGAAGAAGTCAAATAACTGAAGCATATGTTCTAAAACATTTAATTAAAGATAAAAGATACAAGGCAACAATACTATCAGTTAAAAGTCAGGTTTCTTTAATAATCAGAGCTGTTACTGCTTTTTCAATAGGATATGTAATGGTTTATTCATTTAAACTTGGATATATTGTTTTAGGAATCATACTATTCTTGATTTTATTATTTAGTTACATTTTTTTAAATAAACATTTATCTGAATAATGCCCTCTAAAAACATCCCCCCAATAATGCAAACCTTAGCAAAACATTACAATTACGCAGAAAGAACCACCTTGA
Organism: Candidatus Woesearchaeota archaeon; assembly: GCA_964424875.1. Lineage (GTDB taxonomy): Archaea > Nanobdellota > Nanobdellia > Pacearchaeales > GW2011-AR1 > ARS1285. Next base: position 3,045 of record CAYRKK010000069.1, on the reverse strand, counting down.
ACAGAATGAGAAAAAAACCTAATGCCTTCAAGATATTAATCTCCTGCCTTTTATCACTAAGAACAAAAGACAATACAACAGAATCTGTTTCAATTAAACTTTTTAAAATAGCAGACACACCCCAAGCAATAATCAAACTTCCAATCAAAAGACTAGAAAAAATAATCTACAGCTCAGGACATTATAAAAAGAAAGCTAGAACTTTGCAAAGTGTTTCAAAAGAAATCATCAATAGATTCAACAACAAAGTTCCAAGCACTAAAGAACAACTCCTATCAATTAAAGGTATTGGTCCTAAAACAGCTAATATAGTTCTTAACTTTGCATATAACCAACTTGTTCTTCCAATAGACACTCACTGTCATAGAATTCCAAATAGATTAGGATGGATAAAAACAAAAACACCAGAAAAAACAGAACTTGCTTTAGAAAAAATCTTACCAAAAAAATACTGGAAAGAATTCAATGCTATTTTTGTTTTATTTGGAAAAACAATCTGCCAACCAGTTTCACCTTGGTGTTCAAAATGTCCTGTTAAGAAATATTGTCCAAGAATTAATGTAAAGAAGTCAAGATAAAAAGACAATCTCAAAATTCATAATTATTCGTTGTAACTTTAAATCAAAATAATTTATTAACATTTCTATTATTAAACATATATTAAAAAAAACAGATAACTAAATTCTTTCTAATTTACTTAATGCCTAAATATCTACCACACACATTTCTTAATCTTTCATGCCAAGGAACTTTAATTGCCTGCCTATAAGCTCTTTCAACATCTTCTCTTGTTAAAATTCCTTCAGGACCTAACACAATATCCCCTCCTATAATTCTATATCTTGATTCAGGTATATTCCCCCCATTATTTTCTCTAATCCTATTATGAACTTCACTCAAAGGCCTAGAACGAATCGTCTCAATATCCTCACCCAAAATTCTTTCAACATTCCTCTCAAGTAAGGTTATCATATTAATTATAAGAAACTATCATTTATTAACATTTCTATTATTAAGTGTTCATAAAAAAACAAAACCACCTCTTAAAAAAATTTACCTCTAAAGACACCTCATCAAAACCTAAAGCAACATTACATTAATTCTCTTCTTATAGAATCTATATACTCTGCTATTCCTTCACCTTTCTTAGTCAGTTTTATCAACTTTATTCTTCCTTTTTTCTCAAAACTAACTAATCCAAGTTCTTCAAGTGTCTGCAATATCTTCACAGCATGTGAATAAGTACAGTCAACTTCTTTAGCTAACAAAGAACCATATCTTGCTTTAGACATTTTTTTTAAAGCAACCAGCATTAGAGCTGGTTTTCTTCTAAAAAATATATCAAAATTATCTTTCATATTTTCTCTTAAGGGATTTATTTAATTTTTGAAAAGCGAATTTTAAAACAACTTTTCAAAACTATATATTTAGAGTTATATATTAGCTTATAAAGCTTTCTATAAAAAAAATTAACCAATCAGTAACAAAATTAAGTTACTTAAAATTTTAGTGACGACATGTTACTACTTAACTAACTCTCAACTTACATAAAATACTTATCTCACCCCACAAATTCAATCTCTTCACTCCTCAATCTCAATCTCCTCACCAGTCAAATCTTTATACATTCCTAAATAACCCTTGCTTCCTAATTCAATTTTTCCTGCTATCATTTCAATCCTTGTCCCTCCTTCATAAACAGAATTTATCATAAACTCCTGAACATTATTTACTAATAATGCTTCAACAGCTTCTTTTTTACTTAAAACAATTTTTAAATCCTCATCATCAATTTCGCTTTTCTTTGTATTCAAACCTCCTCTAACAACCTCAGAACTCCAAACTTCATCATCTAAAACTAACTCAACCTTAGGATTTCCATAACCAATCAAAGACTTATGCAAATTATTAACACCTAATGCAACTAACAAATAATTAATATAATCCACATTAAACTCCAAAATACCTTGCTCAACAACTGCATTATAATCAACTTCTCCTTGCTCATTAGTATTTGCAAAAACAATATTCTTTAAAGGATTTTCAAGAACAATTCTCTTCCCTGGCTTTTTAATAAAAAATCCAGAAAAAAACACAACCCCTAGAATCAAACCAATCACAGCTAAAACTCCAAAAACTTTCAAAATTTTTTTTAACCATTTACGCCTATCTCTAATCAAAACTTTTTGACTCACCATTTTTTATTTAATTAAAATAAAATAATATTTAAATGTTGTTAATAGTTGATAATAATCTTTTGAAGAAAATATTTGTTTTAGTATAATAATAATTATATATTCTATTCTAAATAAATAATAATGAAAGAACAAATAATAATCTATCCTGCAGCAGCATTATTTAATGTTAGAGAAACTTACTTTAATTCTAAATTAGTTGAAGGGTTAGAAAAATTAGGTTATCAAACAAATTTCCCTCAAAGAGATGGTTTTGAATTTGAAAATTTAACAAAAACTCTTTCAGGAAAGCTTCAACCAACTCAAATGGGTTCTGCTATTCAGACTATAATTTATTTTCTTGATATGGGTGTTTTTGTTCCAAAAGGTGATGTTATCTTAGCAAATCTTGATGAACCCCTAGACGAAGGGGTTGTTGTTGAAGCATCTTATGCAAAATTAATGGGAAAATTTGTTATAGGATTAAGAACAGATGTCAGAAGCCCTTATGGCACATCAAATGACAACTTTGGAGGCATGCATTTTTTTCCAGCATATCAATGTCATAGATTTATTCAAGATCATATAACTTTCAAAACACCAAGTGAAAGAGAAGAACAAATCAATTCTCTCATCCAAAAAATACATCAAACAATTCAAAAAGCTGAAATTTCCCATAATGAATCAATTCCAGATTATGTAAGAAATAATCCTAATTTACATCCAATTTTAGAAGGAGCGAAATTATTATTTAATGGAATTGATGATATACATTCTGAACAAGGTCTTGAAAAGATTATATCAAGGTATATTAAAAATAAGAAAAAGTTAGAATCTCTAAGATAATTCTTATCCTATTTCATTTTCCCAA
>CAYRKK010000068.1:0-5832 GCA_964424875.1 Candidatus Woesearchaeota archaeon | reverse complement strand
ATCCAAAAATCATTAGAGCAATTGAAAAAAAACCATAAACCTCAGGACCATATTGTCTTGCAATGATTATTCTATAAACATAGGTCAATAATTTACATATTATTAATCCTATGAAAAGGAATATAGAAGTTTTTGCAACTATTTTTAGATTGTGATTTAATTCGTAATTTTCTTCTATCATTGATTGAATAGTTTTTTAGGGTTTTTATTTATTACGATATAGAGAATTTTGAAAAAGGGGAAAAATCCAAATTCTTTAAGAAGAACTCAGAGAACAAGTTCTCTGATTCATTCAACTCCAGAGGAGTTGAAGACTTTGCCTAAATTTTTCTAGAAATTAAAATTTTTAATACATTCAAAATCAGAGATTTTGAAGTCTTTGGAAATCGTGTTTATGCAAAGTTCTCTATAGATTAATCTACATAATATTTAAAAAGATATGAGATATAATCAGTATAATGTTGGCTAAATATTGTTAGAAACAGTATCAAAAAACAAAAATGATAGAAATAAACAAACCTTTAAATTATATTTCAGAAAGATTGAGGTTAGAACAACCATTGGGAAAACCAATTATCAGAACAATAGAACCCACAAATGCCTGCATGATGAATTGTGTTATGTGTCCTCGCAAATTTATGAAAAGAAAAGTTGAGTTTATGAATTTGGAATTTTTTGAAAGTATAATTGACCAAGCAAAATGGAATAAAGGATTAGATTTTTCTCAGTTTGGAGACCCGTTGATGCACCCTCAACTTGATAAGATGATAGAATATTGTGAGAATAAGAATATAAAAACAATAATAGCAATAAATCCTAATTTATTAACTGAAAAGAATATTATTAAGATATTAAAAGCAGGTATTTCCAGTATTGGGATATCTATTGATGGTTTGAATGATGAACAATACAAGTTTTATAGAGGACAGAATGCAGATTATGAATTAGCTAAGAAAAATGTTAAGAGTTTGTTAAAAATAAAAAAACAAATGAAAAGTGTTGTTGAAATCCATATAAGTGGTATCTTAAATAATGTTTTAAAAGGTAATTTTGATAAATTTAAAAAAATATGGAATGAAGTTGGTGTAAAAAATGTTCAACCTGTTGGTTATAAAGCTTTTGATGGGTCAATAAAAGAGATTTTTAAATATGGTAAAATTCATAAAAAGTTTAAATATCATTGTTCTGAGCCATGGGTGGGGGTTTCTGTTGTAGCAAGTGGGAAAGTTGTCCCTTGTTGTTATGATTATGATGAGAAATGCATTTTAGGTGATTTGAAAAAGCAGACATTACTAGAAGTTTGGTATGGTGAACCTATGAGAAGGTTAAGAAAAGAATTTATAGAAAAAAATGTAAAAAATATATTATGTGTTAATTGTATGAACAGGCAGGAGATTAATTTAGGAAGTATAATATTTTCAAAGATTAGAAAGAGAATATGGGAAACGAGAAAATGAAACCAAATTCAAGATGACAATCAAAACAAAATTAAGAAAATTGTTAGATAACCCTTATGCTATCTCAGATAAACTTAGGGGGATTAATCCTAATGAAACTATTGCTTTTTTATATGCAATAAGATTGTTAGGCAGAATAAAAACTTTAATTGATGTGGGTTCTAATAAAGGAAATTTTATTAAAGCTGGATTGAGATTTAATCCAAATATGATTGTTTATGCTTTTGACCCATTAAAAAATGTTCTTGAAGTAAGAGGAGAAAATATAAGATTTTTTAACTTGGGATTAGATGAAAAAAAAGCTATTGTTGATTTTTATATACCTAAAAATAATGAATGGAGTTCTCTATTTAAGATAAAAAAAGGAAGTGATAAAGTATACAAGGGACTTGAGAATTATCAAAAAACTAAAATAAATGTTGACAGATTTGATAACTTTGATATAAGAATAGAAAGACCTTCTATACTCAAAATATTTACACAAGGAAGTGATTTCAGAGTATTAAAGGGTTTTGGCGATAGATTAAAAGAAATTGATATAATCAAAATAGAATATGATTTTGATAAACTTTATGAATATAAAAGTAGTTTAGGGGAAATAGTAAGTTTTTTGGAAGAAAGGGGTTTTGATGGTATCTTTCAGGGGGGGGTGAGTTACCTTGGAGAAGAAAATCTTAGTAAATTATCTCATTGTTACTTCTTATTTTTCAGAATTAAAAATAAATGTTTAAACAATTAAAAAGAATAAACTTCTAAGTTGTATTTCAGAAAGATTGAGGTAGACACTCTTTAGGACTCTATTATCCAAATTAAAAAAAGGTTAGTTTATTTCCTCGCATAAATCACAAATCCAAGGGGAGTAAGGGAGTTATTTGCAGGAATCATTGCTATTAAAGGGTTGAAGATGTTTAAAAAAATTCCCATAAATTTTCCGTGGTTTAATATCTGCCATAATACATGAATCTTTCCCCCATGGGATTTTATTTCTAAATGGTTGAAATCTTTAAAAATATATTTTAAAGAATCCCATGTAAATCTGTAATAATCTTTTGGAACTGGATGATAGGGATAAATAAATCTTGTTGAAGCAATGCAAACTCCTCCTGGTTTAAGAATTCTATAAATTTCATTTACTGCTTTTTTAGGGTCATAAAGATGTTCTAAAACTTCTGTTGCAATTATGGTGTCAATTACTCCAGATTTACATTTAATTTCATGAACATCTGATACAATATCTGGTTTTGTTGTGTCATCAATATCTAATCTTAGGTATCTTGTATGAGATATATACTTTTTATAAGGCGAATCCCAAGAACCCACATCTAAAACAATTCCTGGTTGTAATCTTTTAAATTGTTTTTTTAAATTCTTGTCAAGAATAGTTTGAGTTATTGGAGGAATTTTTAATGTGAAGATATAATGTAAGATGTTTTTTCTAATGAAATTTCTTAGATGGCTTTGTTTAGTTTTGGTGTAGATGTTTCCAGTTTCTTTTATATTTTTTAGTTCTGAATTCATTTTCTTCTTCTAATTTTCTCGTTTAAAACTTTAAGAAAGTAATTTACTTGTTTTAAAAGAACATAATTATTTCTTTCATAACAGGTTTTACAAAGGGGATTTCTATCAAGGGTTTTTGTTTTGACTTGTCTTCTGATAAGTCTCATTTTTTTATTATTCCATATATTTTTTAAAGATTCTTTTTTTAAATCTCCAACTACATATTTTTCATCATAATCAAAACAACAAGGAACAGCTGTTCCAGAAGCATTAATTACAACTCCTGTCCAAGGTTCTGCACAAAAAGTATTTTCTTTGTTTTTAAATTTTTTTGAAAATAAATCATTGTCTCCTTGTTCTATAATTTTTTTATCAGAAGCATCTAAAACATCAACATTACTAATACATATCTCATCAACCCCTTTTTTATTCCATAGTTCTCTGAATTTCTGAGAATCATTTTTATTTGCCTTCATTCTAACCATAGCCATAACTATCTTTAAACTGCTTTTTAGTTCTTTTTTTAATTTTAATAAATTATTTATATTTTCTACTGCTTTTTTATAATCTGCATTAGGTCCTCTGATGTATTTATAAATTTTATCATCTATTCCATCGAGTGAAATCATTATTGTATGTAATCCAGAATCAATTAACTTTTTACACATTTCTTCTGAAAGCAGATTAGGATTAACTGAAATTCTTGCCTTTATTCTTTTTTGAGAAACGTACTTAATCATTTCAATTATCTTAGGATGGATTAAAGGGTCTCCGTAATGGTGTATCCAGAGATTATCATTCCATTTAGCTTGATTAATTATCTGTTTAAAAAATTCCAAATCCATGAATTCTATTTTTCTTTTCATATTTTTTCTTGGACACATTATACAATTCATCATACATGCATTTGTTGGTTCAATTAATTTTATAACTGGATGACCTAGACTTTTTTCTAATTTCAAAATATAAGAGAGATACAACAATGCTTTGTTTGCTAGTATTTTAATTCTCATTTTTAATTTTTGAATTATTTTGTTTTAAAATATTTTTCAAACCTGCAAAAAAACCTTTTACTCCTGTAAGATTCTTTTTCATGGTTCCTTTAAGTAATGTTAAAATGAACATTCCTATTAAAGACCACCAAAAAGCAAGTTCATGTATGCAATCCTGAGGGATATTTTTTTTAAATAAATAATGATAATATTCTACTGCTTTCTTTTGTGTTAAATAGTTATCTTCCCTTTCAGATGAAGTCTTATTATGCAAGATTTTTGCAAAAGGATTATAATAAATTGAATATTTTCTTGAAATCCTATAGGCGATATCATCATCATCCCCCCAACAATATCCCACCATATGTTTATCAAATTCAAATTCTTCAAATATTTCTCTTCTAAAAGCCATTCCAAATCCATAAATAAATTCACATTTTTTAATCTCATTTACTTTTATTGAAAAAATTTTTGGAAATCCTGTAATTCTAAATTTTCCATTTCCAATTATAGATAAGAAAAAAAAGAAGCAAAAAGTATTCATTAAAAAATTTAAAATTTTTTTGATAAATGTTTTTTTTCTTAAAATTGGACTTCCTGTTACAGCTACACAATCAGGATATTTATCAAAAGTGGATAACATTTCCCTTAGATAATTTGGAGTCCATATTGTATCATCATCTGAAAAAAACAAAATGTCTCCGGTGCTTTCTTTAGCTCCTAAATTTTTTTGAAAAGAGGCAGAATTACAAATAGTATTATAAACATATTTTATATTTAAGTTATTAAAATTCTTAATTTTATTTTTAAGTTCTTGGGTTTTACTAGAATCAACAATGATAACCTCATCAGGAAGTTTAGTTTGTTTTGAAACTGAATTAAGACAAGTTATAACATCTTTAATTCTATTTCTTGTTGGGATTATAACTGAAATTTTTTTGTCTACTTCCATTTTTATTAACAAAGAAGATTTCTCTTTTTAAGTTTAATTATAAATTTTTACATTCTTTAGTTTTTTCTGTTTTAAAATAAATATAAGTTTTGCATTACAATAAGATTAATAAAGGTTTATCTCAAATGATAAATATGAAAGTTGTGATTTTATGTGGTGGAAAAGGAACAAGATTACGAGATCATACAGAGATGCCTAAGGCTCTTGTAGAGATTGGAAATAAACCTGTTTTAAGGCATATTATGGAACACTATGCTCATTATGGTTTTAATGAATTTATTATCTGTTTGGGCTATAAAGGAGAAATGATAAAACAATATTTCCTTGAAAACAAATGGAGGGATAACAATCTTACAATTGATAAGGAGGAGGTTGATTATCATAATTTAAAAAGAGAGGATTGGAAAATAACTCTTGTAGATACTGGAAAAGAATCAACAAAAGCTGAAAGATTGAAATGTGTTGAAGGATTCATCAAGGAAGGGGGAGATAGATTTTTTGTTTCTTATGGTGATGATTTGTCAAATGTGAATCTAAAAAAATTATTGGAATTTCATAAGGCACATGGGAAGATAGCTACATTGACAACAATCCAACCAGTAAATCAGTATGGGGTTATAAATTTTGATGAAGAAAATCCAGATATTATCAAGGAGTTTAAAGAAAAACCAAAGATGAGTGACTGGATAAATGGAGGGTTTTTTGTGCTTAATACTTCTATTTTTGATTATATAAATCCTGGTGAAGAACTTGAAAAAGAGGTTGCAGAAAAACTAACTAAAGAAAAACAGCTTCAGGCATATAGGCACCCTGGTTTTTGGAAAACAATGAATACACTTAAAGAAGTTCAAGAATTAAACCAGTTAAGTGGTGAACTTCCTTGGAAAAAATTTGAAGATGATATGAAGGAGGAGGAATAAATATGGAATTCTGG
>CAYRKK010000067.1:0-6118 GCA_964424875.1 Candidatus Woesearchaeota archaeon | reverse complement strand
ACAGATTAAAATAACTTTTTAAATATTATTGTAATTAAAATTTAATTTCTGCAAAAAAAGAACTAAACCTTCAAATACCTTTCACCAACTCTACTGCAACCCAAAAGCCTTCCTAACAACAATACTAAATAATATAGAAGAACCAATATACCACCAAAGCCATGTTGATGCAATTGCAGTTATTGCAAAAGTTGACCTTAACCATGCAAACATTATTAACAATGGAATCATAGTAATAAGCATTGGCTTAAAAGACATTTTCAATTGCTCAGGCATATCTTCCATCATTTGCTTATTAATCTCCATCATCTTCTCTGGATTTCCTTTATGACTCTTTAATTCAGCTTTAAGTCCTTTTTGCTTTTCTTTAATCTCTTTCATTCTTTCTTTATCAATCATAAAATAATTTACAATTGTAATAAGTAAAGTAACCATTAAAGAAAAAACAATAATTGCAATATGTGGATATGTTTGAATTAATTCATTTATCGCCATTTTATTTTTCCTCTTTATTTTATTAATGAAATGTGGTTTTTAAAACTAAGCATCATAATTCTTTTTCAAGGGTTAGATTATAATCATTAAATCCTTTTTTCTTATAACAAGAGATTGCCAATCCATTTCTTGCTGAAGCAACAACTCTAACAATCTTTACTCCTTTTTTCTTAGCCCACTCTGTAAATTCATCACAAAGCTTAGAACCAATTCCCTTACTCCTATATTCTTGAAGTAAAAGCATATTATCTAATTCAGCAATTCTATCTATTTTTCTATAATCTTCTGCTTTCTTTATACCCCCAATTAAATAACCTACAATTATTCCTTCATCATCCACCACTATAGCAATACTTTCTTCACTAGTTATACTTTCTTTAAAATATTCTTTATTTTTAGAGGACCAATCAAGATTAAGAGTATCGTCAAATTTCTTAGATTCATATTCAAATAATTTCTTATTAAGCTCTATAATATCCTTTAAATCTTTAATAGAAGCTTTCCTTATTTCCATTTAAACTCCCATCATCTTTTTCAAAGCAGGATTCATATCCATTGCATGTTGCTGCGCAATATTTTGATAAAACTGGAAAGTAATCATAATTCCTAATAATAATGCAGTTCCTGCAATTAAAGTTCCTAAAACATCAGCTAGAGCAGCTAATAATCCTATAGCCATACCTCCCATAATAGTTAGAGGCATAACATAACGAGAAAGAATTGATTCTAAAATTCTTTGGTCTTTTCTAAAACCAGGAATTTGCAATCCTGATTTTAAAATATTGCCTGCTTGAGCAGAAGCATCCATTCCAGAAGTCTTAACCCAAAAAACAGAAAACAATGCACAAAAAAACATATAAAATACAATATGTCCTAAAGTCTGGCCCAATACACTCCATTCCCAACTTCCAGTAATTATTCTTTGAACAAGATTTGTTGAATGAATCCAATATAAAAATCCGGAAACAGGTTGACCATTTATGACATTTCCTAAAAAAGTAGGTTTGCCTAACCAATTTTGCAACAAACCTCCAAATAACTGAAAATTAGCAATTAAAGCAGAAGTTAAAATAACAGGAATAACACTTGCATAAAAAAACTGTAATGGCCATCTCATACTATATCCTCTTAACCTGTCATAACTTAAAGGAATCTCAATTTTCAAAGATTGAGCCCATACAACAATTAAAAATAAAATAACAGTTGCAGCAATTGCAGCTAATGCAAGCATTGCTCCTTGAGAATCTGCATTTATTAAACTAATAATTAAAGCAATAACTTTTCCAGATGCTTGAAAATTACCTTCAGGTCCTAAAAATCCAAATGAAGCAGTAATTAATCTCCAACCAACACCAGCAGCTATAAACAAGCTAACCCCTGAACCAAACCCCCATTTTTGACAAACTTCATCCATAAATAAAATAACTAATCCTCCTAAAATTAATTGAAAAATAACAATATAAGTAAATCCAGGAGCAGCTCTTATTCCGCCCATTATTACATAAACAATAGATTCAAATAAAATAAAAAAGAAAACTAATAATTTTTGTAATCCTTGAAAAAATTTCTTTCCTTCAACAGTTGAAGTATCAATCTCTAAAATTTGACTTCCAACTAATAACTGCAATATAATACTAGCCATAACTATTGGACCTATTCCTAATGTTATTATAGATCCAAAATTTGTTCCCATAATAATCGCAAGATATTCAAACCTTTCTAAAAATCCAGGATCAGCACCATAAATTGCAATATTTGACATTATAAAAAATGCAACAAGAATTATTAAAGTCCATTTTAATTTAATATTAAAACCTAATTTTTTTTCAATAGGTCCTTTAACTTCTGGAAGATTTTTTAATATATCTCTAAATTGCATTTTACTTCTTCACCTCAAACATTTCCCCATGTCCTGGAATAATATAATCAGCTAGTTCAAGAATCTTTTTTCTGCTCTTTAATAACTCTTCTTTATTTTTTACATAAGGATCTTTATGATTCAATAAACTATCTTTATCTGTTTTCTGTTCTTCATTATCAGTCCACCAAAAAACATCTCCAACAATAACTACTTTACCATGTTCTTTAGTATTAATAATAACAGAACAATGGAACTTATCATGTCCAGGAGTTTTAATTATTTTAACATCTGTTTCAGGAACTTTTCCATTATGCTCACTAATTTTTCCATCAAAAGAATAAATATCTCCATTATCTAAAATCTTAGCATTTTCAAAAATTCCTGTTAATAAACAATGATCTAAATGATTATGAGTTAAGATAACATAATTAATATTTTTAGGAGATAATTTCTCTTTTTCTAAAGATTCTAATAAAAGTTTTCTGTTCATCCCAGGATCAACAATAATGTTTAAATCATTTTCTTTAATTAAAGTAGTTGTAGAAGATGCTAATTCAAAATTACTTTCTTCCTTAGCATAACCTTTTATCAAAACTTTAACTTCTGCCATTTTATTCAACCTCTTTTTCTTTTACTTCTTTTTCATTATTCTGCTTTTCTTTTCCAACTTCTCCTTTCTCACTCACTCCTTTATCTTTTCCCCTAACAATCTTTTCCTTTAAAATCTCAATCTCACCACCAGCTTTCTCAACGCCCCCAATAGCCTTCTGACTAGCTTCTTTAACTCTTATTTTAATTTTCTTACTTAACTCACCTTCCCCTAATAATTTATAATCTTTTAAATCCAAAACATCTCCTTTACCAAACTTCTTCATTAAACTCTCAAAATTACTTTCAATATTTTTTAAATTAATTCTCTTTTGTTTTTTCTTTGCAGTTCCTTTACTAGTTATGCCTTGTTTTCCAAAATATTTATTTCCATATAATTTTGTAATTAAAGTTGTCTTTTGGTCTCCTCGTTTACCTGTTCCAGCCATGCCACATCCACCTTTATGCCCACTTTTCCTCCATTTTTTACGAGCTCCATGACCATGATTAGTTTGGCCTCTTTGCCTTACAGATTTTTTAGTTTTTTTAGTTTTCATTGTTGATATGCCTCCAAAAACCTATGATATTGATTAAATTGTGCTCTCTCTTTTTCATCTTGTTCTAATTTATATCTATCTTCAGGACTCATAAACCATCTAGCTATTATGCCTTTTTTTGGAACTGGTAATTCTCTTGCACTTAACCAAGCCCCTTGATCTAATTTTCCTTGTTTTAACATTTTTTCACTTGCATTATATCTATTGTCTACAATAAATTCCATCCCATTACCATTCATCTTTCTTAAACAAGTTATACGATAATTATCACTAAATCCTATTTTTTCAACATCATATACTCTTTCTTCTCCTCCATTAACAATTAACGTATTACCTGTCTTTAAACCATTTAGATTTGTTCCACCTACTACAAATCTTGCTTCAACTATTGCCATCCTACAACATCCTCCCAATTAATTTATTTATATCTTTTTTATTATTTCCTAAAACTCCTTTAGGATATTGCAACTTACTTTTAATTCCTTTTCTAGGGGGATGTAATCTAAAAAAAGGTTTTAATCCTAATTCAGAAAGCTTTTTACCATTTATTAATTCAGAAGCAGTTTTTTCAGCATCAATTTTAAGTTCTTTTTTATTTCCTTCAATTAATTTTCCTTTTTCTTTAAGCAACTCAACTAAAACATCTTTATCAATCTCACCATAAGCAATATAAAATCTTACTTTTTTTAACATTCCCATTATATTTCTATCATTTCCATTAATTAACACACAGGCATATTTTCTACGTAATCGAAGCCTATCTAGACATTCAGCAATATCTTTTCTAACTTTAACCATTCCAGAAATTCTAATTACAACTAAGAGATTCCCACTATAACTTCTAGACTTTTTTTCATTTACAGTATTTTCTTTTTCAGTTTTTTCCATTTTATATCACCCTCTCTGTTTATGTTTCTCAATTCCCTTTTTTATGCCTTTTCACTTATGCAATTTCAATTGTATTTTCTGAAAATCCAAGTTTTATCAAAGCTTGTTTGACATTCTTGGTATGATCTCCTTGCAGTTCAATACTACTATTTCTTATAGTTCCTCCGCAAGCAAGTTCATGCTTTAAACTTTTTGCAATAACTTTCAAATCTACACCTTGAAAGCCTGAAATTACTGTTATAAGTTTTCCAAATTTTTTCTTTTCCGTAGTAACTTGTATTCTCTGTTCTGTTTTTGCTATTTCTTCACAAACACAAGCTTGTAAAGGCAATCCACATTTTGGGCATATATCCATTCTTATTTATTCTCAACAGCTTTATTTAATCTGTTGAATGTAAGCAATCTTGCAATTGTTCTCTTAATTTCTTTAACCTTTGTTTTCCCACCTTTACTTAAATTAATTTTCTCTTTAATAAGTTCCATTTTCAAATCTTTAATTTTTCCATTAATTTCTTTTTCACCCATCTTTGCAATATCTTTTGATTTTAGGATTGCCATTTACTCTCTTACCTCACTAACATTTTCATCTTTAATATCTTTTCGCTTTTCATTAATATCATCTTCTGTCTTATCCTTTGCACTCTTATCAATATCTTTTTCTTCTAATTTTTCTTCATGTTCTTCTTCAGATTCATTTAATTCTTCATCAATAACTTCTTGTGGAACACCTTCTTTAATTTCTTCTTCAATCTTCATAGCAGTTCCATCTTCTTCTGGTTTAATTTTAGTTTCAACAACATCTTGAATAGTTTCTTCTTCAGTGTTATCTTCTTTTATTCCCTCTTTCTTGTCAACTTGCTCAACTTGTTTACTTTCACTCTCTTTTGATTTCCTTCCTTTTTTAATTTTCTTAGATTTTTTCCCAACTTTTTTATCAGGTTTTCCTTCTTCAACACCCTCAACTTTTTCATCTTCTTCAAAATTCTTAACCTTTGCCCTCATTTCACTATCTATTACGATTCTATCATAAATTTTTGCTGTTGGAGCCATAATAGCAACTTTTACACCAATAACTCCTGTTTTAGTTAAAGCAGTTGCCTGAGCCCTATTAATCTCCTTGCTTGACTCTCCTGCTTTTTTTAAATAACCTTCTGCAAATCTCCAAGAACGAGATCTTTCACTTGGAAGTTTACCTGTTAATCTTAATTCACAACCCAAAGCACCACCCTTAATTATCTCTTGTAATTTTCTATAAGCAATAACTTTAAATTTTAAATTACCCATTCTTTCCAAAGCCATTGCAATTTCATCAGCAACCAACTGAGCATCAAACAAAGGATTTTCAATTTCTTGAATTTCAATATGAGGATTTTCAAGTTTAAATCTTTTTTTCAAAACTTCTGTTAATTCATTTATTTTTTCTCCTCTTCTTCCAATAACCAAACCTGGCTTGCTAGTTGAAATAATTATCTTCTCTCCAACAGGGGTATACTCAATATCTAATCTACTAATCTTACCTTTGCCTAAATCTCTTTTTATATATTCTTTAATTCCAAATTCTTCTTTCTTAAGTTTTATAAATTTTCTTTCTTCCATCCTACATCTCTGTTGTTTTTTCCAAAGCAATCATACATGCTTTAGCTAAATTTATTGTTGTTCTAATTTTACCATTTGTAACACTATAAACATCTTTGATTCCAGCAACTTTTAATATTTTTTTAAGTTCATC
>CAYRKK010000066.1:0-6135 GCA_964424875.1 Candidatus Woesearchaeota archaeon | reverse complement strand
TAATTTTGAAAAAATTAGCTAATTTCATATTAAAATTTTATTTGGGATGTAGCTGGTTTTATGAAATTTTGAAAATATGCCCTTTAAAGGCTTAGAGATTAAAATCTCTGGGACATTCAAAAGCATAGCTTTTGAAGTATTTGAACCTGATACAGTAGTTTAAATTTTTCAAGACAATATAATCATAGATTAATATTGAATGCCCCAGACAGGATTTGAACCTGCGACACCCTGCTTAAGAGGCAGGTGCTCTAACCAGGCTGAGCTACTGGAGCATAAATATTTATGTAATAAAGAGTTTAAAAATCTAGTGATGGGTGGGTTTTTTTGTATTTTCTTTGAATAAGGGTTTATCAGATTGTCATTAAATAATTACAACAAACAAAACATTTAAATACTGATTATATGTTGTTTTTTTATAATAATTTTATGAGGTTAAAAATGAAAAAAATAGAAGCTAATATTGTTCGGTCTTTTGCAGAAGTTAGAAAAGATCTTTTTGAATTAAGAGAAGAACTTAATGAAGTAAAAGAAAAACTTTCTAAATTAAATAAAACAAAGAAAAGAAAATGAGTCAATTAGAACATAACTTAAGAAGATCTTTTGCAGAAGTTAAGAAAGAGATTCTAGAGGTAAAAAATCAGGTTTTGAAATTAGCTGAAGGGTTGGAGAAAATTGAAGTTGTTGTTAGTGAGTTGAAAGCTAAGAAAACTGTTAAGAAGAGTTCTGGTAGAAAAAGATAAATTTAGGTTAGATAATTTGAAGAAAGATTTAGTATTCAATGCCCAGTTTATTTTTGTCCTTAGATGATATGAGTGAAAACTATTGATTATTTATTTCTGAAAACTAATGATACTCTCGCCAAGTTTGAATAAAGTATGCTTGCAAGGAAATGTTTATAAATGAAGATTTTATAATTATTATGTCCCTATGGGAAGAGAGTTTTGATGAATAATATGGATAGAAATGAATATAGATTACTTTTAGAGCGAGCAGTTGAAAATACTCATGAGAAATTTCCAAATTTTTTAGGTGCAGTAATTTTTGGGAGTTTTGTTACAGACAAACCCGAACCAAATGACTTGGATATGATTCCAGTAATGCAAAAATATGATGGAAATTGGGATTTCTCTCCAGTCTCAGAAGATGACTCCCACGATGATCATTCAGACTATTATGAATTTACTAATTCTGAAGATTATTTTTTATCTCATTTTCCAATTATCTTTACTAAAGAAGAAATATTAAGCAGAGGGATTCACAGAAATAAACAAAAAGGATTACACTATGAGAGATTAATAGCTCTAAATGATCCTGTACGATTGAAAAAATGGTTAGATCACTATTCTGCAAATCCAGAAAACTTTGTAGGAGATGAAGTTACTAAAAAAAGACTTATAGAAATATGTGGATTAAAAGTAAAGTAGTTAAATTCAGAATTTAATTAAAATGTAAGGATATTCACAAAAAATCAATGATACGCTCTCCAAGTATGCTTGCACTTTGTACATCTAAAAAATTTGGTTTCTGCTTCATCACCTGCACGAGTTTGTGAGGTCCAAAAATATGCTTCTTTGTTATCACATTTTGGGCATATTGCATTTGTGATTGGAAAAACATCTGTGTCTTTGTCAGTGATAACTCCGATTTCAGGTGCTTTGTTTATTTTTTCAGAAACTTCTATTTTTATTTTTGATTTAGATTTGTAGTTACATCTAGGACATTTAAAATCTTTAGATTTTTCTATAAGTACACAACCGCATTTTGGACAAAATTCCATTTTATTTTTATTTTTATTTTTTTAACCTTTTCTTTTAATAAAGGTTATTTAAAAATGTTTCTGTTATAAGGTTACGATTTTAAAGGGGTGGTATAATAAAGGAGGGGTGTTGGATTTGGTGATAAATGTGTTTGAGTTGAAGATTGAATTTGGTTTATAGAGAATTAAGAAGCTTTGCTAACCTAATTTTCTAATTTTTTTTGAAAGTGTGCAAATTTTAAACTTAGAGAATCTCTTGTCTTTAGGTTGGGTTGGTAGGGGTTTTTAGAATTATAAAACAATAAAATTAAACTAATTAAATCAAACTTAAAAAATCTTTTTTAATAATTCTACTGACCAGATTTTAAACCATCCTAGATATGGAATTTTAAAAATAACTTTTCCAATGATTTGGTTTTCTGTAATGTTTGTTTCATCTGTTTTATAAATATTATTTGATGATATTAATTGTCTTTCATTATGGTCTCCTTTTGTCTGCATTATATTTTTTTCTTGGTCCATATTTACAATTCTATGAACAATTGGTCTTGGGGCTATTGATTCTGGATTTGGTTTAAAAATTATTATGTCTCCTATTTTTGGTGTGAATCTTCCCCAGACAACAACAATGTCTCCTTTTTTAAATCCGTTTTTTAAAGAGAAATCTGAGAACTGGTTTTTTGTTATATCATTGTTTTCATACCATGTTCCACATTTTTCCCAGTATTTATTAAAATCTATATGTTCTTTATTTTGTTCTGAATATAAATCTCCACAAAGACCAAGGTTTCCAAAATCATCTTTAACTATTTGGTGGTCCATTGATGATGATTCAACTCCTGCTAAGGGTAAGGATGTTCCCATTATTAAAGATAAAGAAGGAAAGAAAATATATTTTACAATTATGAAAATTAATGCAAGAGCAACAATCCAGCTAAGAAAAGAATCAGAGTTCCATGTCCAATTCCAAAATTTTTTTATGTTTTTAATGATGTTTTGAAAATCCATAAATGATAATAGTTGAAAGGGTTTTTAAATTGTTTGGGGTGGGTTTTTGTGTGATGAAGTAGTTATGGGAAGATTTAAAAAGATTAACAAAAATGTAAGATTATGGAATTAAAAACAAAAAGATTAATCTTAAGAGAATTAAATAATAAAGATTTAACAAAATTAGTTAAGCTTGCAAATAATTTGAATGTTTCTCAATATCTTGAGAAAATGCCTTATCCTTATGCTGAAAAGGATGGTAAATGGTTTATTAATAAATGCAAAAAAGATTCAAAAAAAGAACCAAGAGAAAATTATGGGTTAGTAATAGAATATGAAGGTAATTTAGTAGGCATTATTGGATTAGGAGAAGTTGATGATTTTCATGGAACTGCCACACTTGGTTATTGGTTAGGTGAAGAGTTTTGGAGAAATGGAATTATGTTTGAATCAGTGGTTGAAATAATTAGGTTTGCATTTGAAGATTTAAATTTAAGAAGAATAGATGTAGAAGCATATACTGGTAATGATGGCTCTAATGGATTAATTAAAAAACTTGGTTTTGAGTATGAGGGAATGAGAAAACAATATAAAAGAACTAAATCTACTGGTAAGATAGTAGATACAAATATCTATGGTTTGTTAAAAGAAGATTGGGTTAAAGGTAGATGATGTTTAGAAATAATTATATTCAAATATATAGTCAAGAATATAAAAGTTTATAAAGTATATATTTCTTGTATATACTGAAAGTATATACATCAATCTTCAGATTGTGTGTATTTATTTTCAACACCTCTTTTCCCCTGGAAGAGTAAAGACATGCAGTTTTGTATGAAACTGCTTTTCTAGGGTTTAAAATTAAGAAGTAAAAAACTAAAAGTAAAAAATTAATATAAACAAAATGAATCTTAATAAAAAACTTCAGGAAACAGAGATTATTCAGATTCATATTATTAGTTCTATTAATTCTATTTCTACTTCTCTTTCTTTTAATGATTTTTTTAATGATTCTTTTTCTAGTAAATTTTCAGGGGCTTTTTTAGATTAAAATGACAACTGATATTTTTGATAACAAAATTTTATGCAATAAATGCAGTGTTGAAATGAAACCTTTTGAAATTACAAAAAATGGTTTTGTTTTAAGGGCTATTGATTGCAGTAAATGTGGAAATAGAATTATTCATCCTAAAGATGAACAAGAATATAATGATTTTGTAAATTTAAAAAAGAAACAATTTAATGTTAAAATGAGGTTTGTTGGAAATTCTTATGCTGTTTCTATTCCTATAGAAATTGTTAAATTTATGAAAGAGCAAGAAAAAATTATGGATGATATGGTTAGATTGTGTTTTGAAGATTCTGGAAGAATTAGTTTAAATTTTGGATGTCATAAGCATGATTCTAGTTTTGTTAATTCTAAATTAAAAGATATTGAGAGTATTAAATAAAATGCAAAATAAAGGAATAAAACTTAGAGTTGCAGAAGCATTACAAGATGATGCTTATCGTGGAATAGCAAGAATAGATTTTGAAATTATGAAAGAACTTGGTATTAGAAGAGGAGATGTAATTACAATTAAAGGTGGGAGAGAGACTGTTGCAATTGCTGATAAAGCTTATCCTGCTGATGTTGGTGAAGGAATTATTAGGATAGATGGTATCATTAGGAAAAATGCTCGGACTGGTGTTAGTGAAAATGTTATTATAAATAAAACTGATATTAGGAAGGCTAAAAAGGTTATTGTTGCTCCTGCTCAAAAAGGAATAAGAATTCAAGGTGATTTAAAACCTGGAATGTTGGGAAGAGCTGTTGTTAAAGGAGATATTTTAGTTTTAGGAGCAGTTAATAGACGAAAGGATTTAATGAATGATGATATGGGGGAATTTAATGATTTTTTTGGAGATATTTTTAATGGAATGGGTTTTGGAGGATTAGGTGGTTTGCAGCAAATTAGATTTATTATTTCAAATACAAGTCCAAATACTTCTTGTATTATAACTGAGAATACAGAGGTTGTTTTGTCAAGTAAAGCAGTTGAAGTTTCTGAAGAAAATCTTCCTGAAGTTACTTATGAGGATATTGGGGGATTGACTGATGAAGTTAAGAAAATTAGGGAGATGGTTGAAGTTCCATTAAAACATCCTGAGATTTTTGAAAGATTAGGTGTTGAACCTCCGAAAGGAGTTTTATTACACGGACCTCCTGGAACAGGTAAGACTTTGTTAGCAAAAGCTGTTGCAAATGAATCAGAAGCTAATTTTATTTTATTAAATGGACCTGAAATAATGAGTAAGTTTTATGGTGAATCTGAAAAGAAAATTAGAGATATTTTTGAAGAAGCTGAAAAAAATGCACCAAGTATTATTTTTATAGATGAGATTGATTCTATTGCACCAAAAAGGGAAGATGTTGGGGGAGAAGTTGAGAGAAGAGTTGTTAGCCAGTTGTTAACAATGATGGATGGTTTAAATTCAAGAGGAAAAGTTGTTGTTATTGCTGCAACAAATAGGGTTAATGCGATTGATCCTGCTTTAAGGAGACCTGGAAGATTTGATAGAGAATTAGAATTAAGAGCTCCTGATAAAAAAGGTCGTTTGCAGGTTTTGAAAATTCATACTCGTGGAATGCCTTTAACAAAAGATGTTAATTTAGAACAAATTGCAGGAATTACTCATGGTTTTGTGGGTGCTGATATAAGTGCTTTGGCTAAGGAAGCTGCAATGGTTGTTTTAAGGAGATTATTGCCTAAACTTGAATTAAAAGAAGAAGAGGAGATTCCTGAAGAAGTTTTGAAGGAGCTTAGAGTTAGGAAAAAAGATTTTGATGATGCTTTGAAAGTTGTTAGACCTTCTGCAATGAGGGAGGTTTTGGTTGAAACTCCTAATATTGGTTGGGAAGATGTTGGTGGTTTGGATAAAGTTAAACGAGAATTAAAAGAAGCTGTTGAATGGCCTTTGAAATATCCTGATGCATTTAATAGATTAGGAATTAGAGCTCCTAGGGGAATTTTGATTTATGGGCCTCCTGGAACAGGTAAGACTTTGTTAGCAAAAGCAGTTGCTAAAGAGTCAGAAGCAAATTTTATTCAAATTAAAGGACCCTCATTGTTGTCAATGTGGGTTGGAAAGTCAGAGGAAGGAGTTAGAAAAATTTTTGAAAGAGCAAGACAAGTCAGTCCTTGCATAGTGTTTTTTGATGAAATAGATTCTCTTGCAGGAAAAAGAGGAATAGAACAAGGAACAAAAGTTACTGAGAGAGTTTTAAATCAGTTGCTAGCTGAAATGGATGGGATTGAAGATTTATCAAATGTAATAGTTATTGGTGCAACAAATAGGCCTGATATGTTAGATACTGCTTTATTAAGGCCTGGAAGATTTGATAGAAT
>CAYRKK010000065.1:0-6356 GCA_964424875.1 Candidatus Woesearchaeota archaeon | reverse complement strand
GTCTTTAAATGATTAGCCCTTTTTAGAATTCTATAGGTTATATACTAAAATTTATTGCAACAATAACTAACACTATTAAACCTCCAATAATATGCCCACCTTTTTCAAAAAAATACTCTCTTGAGATTAATGTAACAAGTTTAGATTTATCTTTTGCATAACCTAATGCATCTGTTAACCATGCTGAACCTGCCCCTGTACTAAATGTCCATGCAATATCGCCCAATATCCAAGAAATAGCAAGTAACCAAAAGTTTTGAAATAAAAATACTCCAAAAAATGCAATACCAAATAAAAAATAAGAGATTATTAATGATTTTTTTCTAGAGTCATAATCAGCAATTGCTCCAGTTGGAAACTCAAATAACATCATTATTATTCCAGAAATTGCAAATAATGTTGTTACACTTATAACATTAAAACCAAGCGATAAAAAATAAACTAATGCTAATGCACCGACAATTGCTCTTCTAATCCCATGAGAGATTTCCATCCCATATGCAATTGACTTTGTTTTTGTTGAAAATTTCATTTTATCCTCTTTTCAAAAACAATAAAAAGTAAGTATAAAAATTTATTTGATTATCTTAACTCTTTCCAACTGAACAACATTACTTAACATACTCCTCAACTCTTCTTTGGCTTTAGCCATTATGTTTCGCATTTCTAACTTTAATTTATCTTCTCTAAGTTTAGATTGTTGTTTTACTTTTTGTAGTTCTTCTTTTAAGTCATTAATATTTGCTTTTTCAACCTCTTTATATTCAAAATAACTTCTCTCATCTCAAATAATAAATCTATTAAAACCTCAACAACAACAAATCTTAATAACCTCTTCAACTTCTTCCTAAAATGCCATCAGAAACTCTTTTAAAAATAAAACCAAGAAAATACCAGCAAGAAATTTACAACAACTGTAAAAATAAAAATTGCTTAGTAGTTCTTCCAACAGGAATTGGAAAAACACTTATTGCTTTAATGCTTTCTATCTACACTCAAAAAAAACATCCTGCAACAAAAACTCTTTTTCTTGCTCCAACAAAACCTCTAGCAGAACAGCATCTTGAATATTTTAAAAAACATCTTCCAGAACTATTTGCAGAACTTACATTATTCACAGGAAAAGTTTCAGCTGAAAAAAGAAAACAATTATGGGAAACTTCAGAGATAATTTTCTCAACACCTCAATGCATTTCAAATGATTTAAAAAACAATCTTTACAATCTTGAAGATGTTTCTCTTTTAATTGAAGATGAATGCCATAGATGCTTAAAAAATTATTCTTACACCTATGTTGCAGAAAAATACAAAGAACAAGCAGAAAATTCAAGAATTCTAGGACTAACAGCCTCGCCTGGAGTAGACAAAGAAAAAATAAAACAAATTGCAAAAAACTTAGGAATTGAATCAATTGAACTAAGAACAAGAGAATCAAATGATGTCAAAGAATATCTTCAAGAACTAGACATTAAAACAATAAGAATAGAGTTTCCAGAAGAATTTAAAGAAGTTTCTTCAATAATAAGAAAGATTTATGAAAAAAAAGTTCAAGAATTAAAAAACAGAAAACTCTTGTTTAAACCAGCAAACAAAATAACTTTATTAGAACTTCAAGGAAACATAATGAAATCAATCTCAGCAGGAAACAAAAATTTTAATTCGCTTATGGGGGCATCTGTCTGTGCACAAGCATTAAAACTCACTCATCTAATTGAACTTTTAGAAACCCAAACTCTTTTTACTTCTCAAAATTACATAAAATCTCTTTTTGAACAAGCTGCCCAAAACAAATCTAAAGCAGTTAAAAATATAATTAAAAATCCTGATTTTAATTCAGCTAATATTAAACTAAATGAACTTGTTTCTAAAGGTTATGAACATCCAAAATTACTTGAACTTAAATCATTAATTGAAGATTCAATAAAAGACAATCCAAAAAACAAAACAATTGTATTCTCTCAATATAGAAACACTGGAATTAAAATCTGCAAAGAACTTAATCAAATACCCAATATAAATGCAAAAGTTTTTGTTGGACAAGCAAAAAAACAAGGTTCAGGACTTTCACAAAAAGAACAGCATGAAATCATAGATGAATTCAAGCAAGGAAAAATTAATATTTTAGTTGCAACATCAATTGCTGAAGAAGGATTAGATATCCCAGAAGTAAACTCAGTAATCTTATATGAACCAATCCCTTCTGCAATTCGTTCAATTCAAAGAAGAGGAAGAACAGCAAGATTAATAAAAGGACAGCTTATAATTCTTATAACAAATGAAACTCTTGATGAAATTTTTTATTATGCATCAAGAGCAAAAGAAAAGAAAATGTATCGTTCAATTCAAAGCATAAAAAATGATTTAGATAACAACATTCCTTTAGAATTAGAATCTAATAAAAAAAATAAATCCAAACAAAGGACTTTGTTTTAAAATCAAAAAATGAACTTCAACCCCCTCAACATAAAAACAAAACCCCTATCAGAAAGAATAAGCAAATCCAACATTAAAGAAATAGCAGTAAACCCAGATTCAAAACCTCCTGAATTAAAAAATCTAAACAATATTCAATTAATAAAAAATCTTGCTCAACAAATTAAACAAGCAAGAAAAAACAACAAACCAGTAATCATAACTTTTGGAGCTCATTTAATAAAAAATGGACTCTCTCCAATAATAATAAAACTAATTCAACAAAACCTAATTACACATTTAGCAACAAATGGGGCAGGTTCAATTCATGATTGGGAATTCGCATATCAAGGAAAAACAGAAGAAGATGTTCGCTATTATGCTCAACAAGGGCAATTTGGATTATGGAATGAAACAGGAAAATACATTAATCAAGCAATAATTCAAGGAGCAAATAACAATTTAGGTTATGGAGAGTCAATTGGAAAAATGATTCAAAAAGAAGAATTAACAATTAATAATACTGATAACCTAACCTCTAATAATCTAGGGAAGAATACTGACCAAAAAAGAGAGAGAAGTCTAAATGTTTCTAATTTTAAAGATATTAATAAATTGCAGAATAGCTTGGCGAAAGCCAGCTATGAAGCAGATGTTAATAATAATAAAAAAATAAAAATTCCTCACCCTTTCAAAAACTATTCAATCCAGGCAACAGCTTATGAACATCAAATTCCATTCACTGTTCATCCATGTTTAGGGCAAGACATAATCCACATCTCTCCTTATTGCAACTTTCAAGCAATTGGAAAAACAGCTCAAATAGACTTCAACAAATTCATAAACTCAATACTAAATTTAGAACAAGGAGTCTATATCTCAATTGGTTCTGCAATAATGTCTCCAATGATTTTTGAAAAAGCTCTTTCAGTAGCAAAAAACATTGCCCACCAACAAAACAAACAAATCACAAATTTCACAATAATAATAAATGACATTCAAGATTCAGGAAACTGGGACTGGAAAACATCTCAAGATCCTCCAAAAACCTCTCCAGCTTATTACTTAAGATTCTGTAAAACCTTTCATAGAATGGGGAGTAAAGAAATGCACTACATTCAAGAAGATAACAGGGCTTTTCTTCAAAATCTTTATAATGAACTAACAAAATAATCAAAAGAAAGAATTAAAAACTTCTTGACCTTAGTAAAACAATGGGAAAGAAAAGTTTAATGGGGGTCATAGGGGTAATTTTTGTTGTAATTGGATTTATATGGACTGTTGCTCTAGCAGTAAGAGAAACTCCTTCAATAATAGGATTAATTCTCTCAGGATTAATAGCAATAACTGGGATTTTATTAATAGCATGGATATTTGGCGAATAAAATGGATAAAATCTTACTAAGAAAAAATATATTAGATGCAGATTTACAAAAAGATCTTATAATTGCCTCAACCTCAGCAATCATTGGATTTACATATTTTATAGGTCTAACAATTGCTATTCTAGCAAATCAGATAAATATAAAAAACAACAGCCAATTGATTATTTTAATATCTCTTTCCTCAATTATTTTGGGCATGGTACTTTATTTTTTCATAGACTCTGTATTAAAAATAAAAAGAATAACAAAAGCTATTAAGAGATTAGAAAAATCAATTTAACATTAAAATGCCCCTCTTCAACATATTCAAAAAAACAAAACAAATCCAAATTCCAAAACCCCTCATAATCGCAGATATTCATGAAAAAAATTCCCTTGTTTTAGCAGAATTAAAATATTCATCTCAAATAAAACTTGAAATCAAATCACTAAAAATTGCAGACTACTTGATAGGACAAACAGCAATTGAAAGAAAAACAATTTCTGATTTTATTTCATCAATGATAAACAAACGTTTAATCCAACAATTAAAACAAATGCAAAAATATTCTCAAAAAATTCTAATTATCGAGGGCAATCTCCAAGAAACCCTTGAACAAGACACTAACATCTCAAAAGCATTAAGAGGGTTTATTCTTTCAATAATAACAAATCATCAAACACCAATTATCCAAACATCAAGCCATCAAGATACTGCAAAATATTTAATAACATTAGCAAAACAACAACTTAAAACCAAATCACCAATTTCTTTTCATTCAAAAATTCCAAAAACAATTAAAGAACAAAAACAATATATTCTTGAATCTTTTCCAAACATAGGCCCTAAAACAGCAGAAAAACTTCTTAATAAATTTCACACAATTTCAAATACAATAAATTCAAATGAACAAGAATTACAAGAAATTTTAAAAAATAAAACAAATGATTTTAAAGAACTAATCAATGTTTAATCCATCTAGCATTATCTAAATCATAAATATATACATTATCTTCAAAAGGAGTATCTTCTCCATTACAATATCTCACATTAATACCATAAATAGAAAGTCTATCTGTTAAAAGAGTCTGAGCACATTCAAAACTATGTCTCTCTGATTTAAGACAAAGAATATCCGGCCTCTTAACTCTCCCAGTTAAACAATCTTTTAAATCAGAAAAAATTACATCAACTTGCTTCTCAATATAATCCAAACTTCCAAACCTAGTAAACTTCTTTTCTCCATTTTCCATTAAAATATAATTTACATTTTTTTCTTTATAACAAAATCAAACACATCTTATTTAAGAAAAAGCTTTTTCATATCCTTATTTACAATTATATTTTTTGCTTCAATAAAATCCAATGTCAATATAACAGGACTATGGTTCTTCACCCCTCTAACTTTTTCAATACCTTTTATTTATCTTTATATTTATTTTTTTAATAAAGGAATTCAAAATCAAAACAAAAAATATCTCCTGCTCAGCTTACTGATAATGATTATTCTAATTCCCATTCATTCAATATCTGTTCTTTTTTCAATACCTTTTCTTATTATTTACTGTTTTTTTAATTACAAATATTTTTTAAAACAATATAAATTTTTCCTAATTTTCATTTTAATTCCATTAATAGGAATTTTATTCTACTCATTTATAATAAACATCTCATTAATTAATTCTCTACCACAACTAATTCAGCACTTAATTCAACAACTTCAATTTAAACAAGGATGGGGTGTTTTAGAAATTAAAAATTCTTTTCTAGAACTTTACAGTCCAATAGCCTATCTTTTAGCAATCATGGGAATAATATTTATCTTATTATCAAAAAGTCATTTTAAAAAATACCTAATCTATATTTTATGGCCAATAATTTTAATCATATCAATTTTAATATTCAGACTAACAGGAGTATCTTATCTTTCTCCTTATCAAAGAAATTTATATTATCTTATGATATCTCTGCCTTTTTTAAGTGCTTTTGGACTTTATAAAATCTTAAGATTAATTAAAATACAAACAAATAAACTAAACTCAAAAACAATTTTTAAAATAATATCAATAATACTAATTATTCTAATTCTTTTATTTACATTTAAATCTTATTTTATAACACCTCCTGAACTTAAACTATATAAAACAATTAATAATGACAACTATCAAGCTTTAAAATTTTTAACAGATTTTCCAGCTTCAAAAATAATAACTCCTCCTGATATATCTCCTGCAGTTTTTCCTGTTTCAGGACATACCCCTCTTGCAACTATTTATTTTTATGGAAATCAAAAAGATAATAATAAATTTTTTAATTCAAAAGATTGTAATACCAAAGATCAGATTATTAAAAAACATAATATAAAATATGTTTTATCAAAACAATCAATAAACTGCAATTGGACATTAATTTATAAAAATAAAAATAATTTTATTTATAAGATTCTGTAGAGAAATTTTTTGATATCACTACATCCATATTATTAAGGAGATATTATCACTAACACTACTCAGGCTAAGCCTTGAAACAGTATCTCCGCACGGAAATTCTAAGTAACTTACCACTCAAAAATTAAAAGA
>CAYRKK010000064.1:0-6424 GCA_964424875.1 Candidatus Woesearchaeota archaeon | reverse complement strand
TCCTAAACCTCTTCCTCTTGGCATCACCATTTTAAAGTTACCTCCATGAATTTTAATTGAATATCCTTTGGTAATTGCATCTGCTAATTTTTTTCTTCCTTCTTTTAATAATCTTGATAATGTTGACTGACTTATCTTCATTTTTTTTGCAGATTGCACTTGACCTAATCCTTCACTATCCATTAACCTTATTGATTCTAATTCATCAAAACTTAACATTGTTTCTTTTAGATGTATCATTGAAACGCCTACTGGTTTAAAATAAATTACATCTGGCTGAAAAGCTATTCTTCTATCTCTTCTTGGTCTTGCCATTTTTTATTTTCTCTCTAAATTTTCCTTGCATTTTGGACATTTAATTGTTGAACATGGAACTCCTCTTTTATGTTTTATTTTATAATTACATTTAGGACATTTACAATAACCTTCTATGCCTTTTCCTTGAGCTCCAACAACCTCTCCTTTAAACTTTCCTCTTCTCTGCCATCCAAAACCTTTTCTAGAAGTTATTTTTGAAACAATATCTTTTGGTTTAAAATATGAATCAGTAACATCATGACTTTTTATTTGAATAGCCACATATTCTAATGTTTCTATTTTTTTAATCAAATTTTCCTTTAAACCATTAGATATTTTTGTCGCTTCTTCCACATTAATTTTATTAGGCAACTCAATTTCTAAATTTGCAGTTACAACAGAGCCTTTTTTTTGAGTTTTCAAATCTGAAATTTCTATATTATTTTGTTTTCCGATTTTCTTAATATTTTCCTCAATCTCTTCTCCTGCTGAAACATCTAATAAAGAATCAGTTGCTTCTTTCCCTAATGAAAAAGATTCTTTTAATATATATAATCCAATCAACAATGCTAAAATTGAATCAACATAAATCCAATAAGGCATTATTATTAATCCAATCAAAACAGCTATTGAAGTATAAACATCAACTCTATCATGAACCCCATCAGATAGTAAACTTAAAGAATTTTCTTTTTTTCCATAATAAACTTTTAATCTTGACATAACTTCATTTAAAACTGCTGACAAAAGCATTATACTTAATGCTAAATAACTAATTGAAACAATTTCTGGATTAATAAACCCTTTATATGCTTCATATAAAATCCAAATTCCAGTTACAAATAAAAAAATAGTTATTATTAATCCCGATAAAACTTCAAATTTATAATGCCCATAAGGATGTTTTTTATCAACAGGTTTTTTAGCAATTTTTATACCTATTAAACTCACCCCTGAAGATATAACATCCATTCCTGAATGAACCCCTTCAGCTAAAACCGAAGCTGATTTTGCTAAAAGTCCTACTATAATTTTTCCTATTGCTAAAATTAAATTTACAAATACTGATAATCCTGCTATTTTTTCTTTCATTTTAATCACCATACTATTTCTTAAATCTTCTTAAACCTTTAAATGAATAAATGATAACTTTCCAATGCTGAATAAGATGTATAAAAATAAGAACTAAAAAAATTGGCTTAATAACTTTTGTAAAAGGTAAATTAATAAATCTTGAAACAACTATAAATACTAAAATTATTATTAATAACCAATCAATAATTATAATGCTTTTTTTCATTTTATTTTCTTATGATTATCTATTATTTAATCATGCTCTTCAAAAACTTTATTCTGTTCACTATCATTTTTTCTTATCCATTCCATAAGCATTGCAACATGCTCTTTTTCTTCATCTCTGTTATGCTCAAGAATCTTTTTTAATTCTTCATTTTCTGTTTCTTCAATTCTTGTTTCATACCAATTAATGGCTTCAAGTTCTTCAATTAAGCTTTGTCTTGCTTTTTTTAAATCAGTATTTTCAGTTTCTTTTGAATACATTTTAACCTCCTTCCATCTTTTTTATTTCTAAACAATAAAAAACAAAAATAAAAAATTTACTTTTTAATTCCTTTTAATCTTTCTTCAATTTCTTTCATTTCTTGTTTTAAAGCAGTTAATTCTTGCTCTAAAAATTGTTTTTCTTGCTTCTCTGTAATAACTGCTGGTTGCTGAATTGGCATTACTTGCATAGTTCCTGCTCTCCATCCAAATCCCTTACCCCTACCAAAACCTCTACCCATGCCTCCTCCACAAGGTCCTAATCCTCTTCCAGTCATTGGTCCTTGTCCCAAAGGTCCTGTTTTATCTTGTCCTGGCATTTTAAACTCCACGCCTTTTTAGGCTAATTTAATTATGAATATATAGTCATAATACTATTTAAATGTTTTGGTTTTAGAATTTCTTATCAATCAAACTTTCTCAAAGCCCCCCTAACAGCTTCTTCATCTTCAGGATTAGTAATCCCAAACCATTTTCCAGAACTAGGATAAATCTTTAATTTAATTTTATTCATCTTTATTAATTGATTAACCTCATTAGGCAATAAACATTCAGCTGTTCTGCTTCCCCTATTCATAAATTTAAAAAACTCTAACCTCTCATTAAGTTTCTTAATTGTTTCTGGAAATAATGCAAAAACATTCATACTACACAAATCATCATGCTTTGTGTTTGTAGCATCTAAATTAGATTTATTAATATTAAAAACCTCATTTAAATCTTTAACATAACCCTCTTCATCAATCTCAAAAATAGCTCTATGAACCGCTCCTTTATCAGGAATCACTTCTCCTAATTCATATCCAACTGTTGCTTCTTCATTCTTCCCTAATAAATGCTCAGATAAAATACTAAAAGTTTCCTCCCCGTAAATATCATCTCCATTACAAACAACTAAGGGACAATCAACAATTTCCTTTATTGAACATAAAGCATCAACAGTTCCCCATGGCTTGTCTCTTTCATTTTCATTATAATTTTGATAAGCATAATAAACAGGAACATCTAAAAAACTATCTTTAAATTTTTCTTTAAAAATATCTTTTGTTTTTTTTCCAACAATAAAAATAATTTTATTAAAACCAGCTTTAAGAGCTTGTTTTAAAGAATATTCAATTAAACTCTCTCCCTCAGGCCCTACTTTTGCAAACTGTTTTATTCTCCCTCCAAATCTTGAAGAAACACCTGCAACCATATAAACAATAGCTAAATCCATTAAAAAATAACATCTAAAGAATTTATAATAATTATTGTGATTAAAAAGTTACTATTAGCTTCATCCTAGCTATAAAACCCAACTTCTCTCATCTTATTATTGCAATCTTAATAATATCCATATAAACATCACAAAACACCCAGCTTCTCAAACCAATATTTCCAAACAGGTTCTAATTTTAATTTTTTTATCTCTTTTTTAGAAAACCATGCAATAGACCTTGCCTCACCTAAACTCCTCTTAACATCTCCTTTAACATCACACTCAAATAAATACCAATAATGAACCTTACAACCCTTACTACACCAATTACCTTCTCTTTCTTCTTTAAATAATAATTTAAAACCAACAACATCTAATCCACATTCTTCTTTAACCTCTCTAACTAAAGATTCTTCAACCCTCTCACCTTTATCAACATGTCCTGCAACACCTGCAAAACCATAAGGAGGAATCGCTCTGTCAATTAACAAATATTTTTCTTCTCCATCTTTAATCTTTTTTATAACAGCTCCAGCAGAATAATGCATTTCTTTACCCTTACTTGATTTTCCTAATTTTGGTTTTTCTCTTTTTTCCATTTCAAATAAAAACAAACACCTTATAAAAAACTTATTAAATCCTAAATATCAAAAAATATTCAACACCACATCTACTAAAAATTCAATCCATAAAACTCTAAAACTATACTCCAATAATAAGCTACATCCCAAATTAAAATCTAGAAGAGTTTTTAATCTTCACCTATCTTGAGGGGGTGGATGAACATTTTGAGTTAACTATCTTCAATACAATATAAAACTCAAAGTATGAAGTTGGGTTAAAAATTATAAAGTGAAGATTAAAAACATTAAAAATAAGAAACTTGGGATGTAACTCCCATAATACAAATATTTAAATATACAAATTACCACATATGTATACAAATAAATTTAAAATAAAAACATGGATGAAACAATATCTGTTAGAATACCAAAACAAAACTTAAAAGAAATTGAATTTCTTTCTGAAGAAGAAAGAAGAAAACGTTCAGATATACTTAGAGAAATTTTATATCAAGGAATATTAAAGATGAAATTAGAATTAGCCTTAAAAAAATTTCAAAATGAAGAAGCTACTGCTTGGAAAGCAGCAACAATAGCAGGAATACCTTTAACACAATTCTTAGATATATTATCAGAAAGAAAAATAGAGTTCCATTATGGAATAGAAGAATTAAGAGAAGATTTTAAAAACATTAATAAAATACCATGATATCTAATTCATCTCCACTTATTATTCTAAGTAAAATAAATAAATTAGATTTATTAGAAAAGATTTTTAGAAAAATAATAATTTCTCCCTCAGTTTTTGAAGAAGTCATTGAAAAAGGAAAGAAAAAAAATTCTCCTGACTCTTACAAAATAGAAGAATACTTTAAAAAAGGAGTTATTAAACTTAAAAATTTATCAGAAGATTATAAAAAGAAAGCTAATTTTTTATTTAATTCTAATAAATATTTACATTATGGAGAAACAGAAACTATTTGCTTAGCACTCCAAGAAGGAAGTAAGGACATTTTAATTAATGAAAGATTTGCTAGAAAAATAGCAAGTATGTATAATCTTAATACTATAGGCACTCTCGGCATATTATTAATTGGTTTCAAAAAAAGAATCTTGAATAAAGAAGAGATTAGTGATATTATTAATAAAATCTCATTAACAAATTTTAGAATAAGCAGAGATTTAATAGAAGATTTTTGGAAATTAATCAATGAATTAAAAAAAGAAAAACAATAAAAAACTTATTAAACTCAATTTCTTTAATTTAAACATGGCAAAAAACCAACTCTTAATTGGCTTAGAAATCCATGGATATTTAGAAACAAAAGAAAAACTTTTCTGTAAATGCAAAAACTTTCATGATATGAAAAAAATAAAACCAAACACAAATATCTGTCCAATCTGCACAGGACAACCAGGTTCAAAACCAATGTTACCAAATTCAACAGCAATAAACAAACTCCTTCAGATAGGACTTCTTCTCAACTGCAAACCTAATTTAATAGAAAATAAAAAACCATTAATTTTTCAAAGAAAACACTACAACTGGCCAGACATGCCAACAGGATATCAAAAAACAATATCAGGAGCATATTCTATTCCTGTTGCAGAAAACGGAGAGTTTCAAAAAATAAAAATAAGAGAAGTTCATTTAGAAGAAGATCCAGCAGCCTGGAATCCTAAAACAGGAAAAATTGACTATAACAGAGCAGGAGTTCCATTAGTTGAAATAGTTACAGAACCAGACTTTTATTCAGCACAACAAGTTGAAATCTGGCTAAAACAATTAGTTTTAACATTATCTTATATCAAAGCATTAAACAAAGATGCAGGAATTAAAGCAGATGTTAATGTAAATATAAAAGGCTTAACAGTTAGAGCTGAAATAAAAAATGTTAATTCAATAACAGAAATAATAAAATCAATTAATTCAGAATTTGAAAGACATAAAAAAGAAAAACCAATTAATCAGGAAACAAGAAGATGGAATTCAGAAACACAAAAAACAGAACTAATGAGAACAAAAGAACAACAAGCAGATTATAGATTTATTCCAGACCCAGACCTTCCCATAATTAAAATAACAAAACAAAGAACAGATAAATTAAAAAAACAATTTCCAGAAACACCAATGCAAAAACTTGAAAAAATAATTAAAATCCATAAAATAAACAAAAAAGATGCAGGGATCTTAACTCAAAATTTAGAAATTGCAGAATTATATGAAAAAATAATTAGAAAAATACCTGCTCAATTTGCTTTACCATGGATAACTATTGAATGGTTTTCTGTTCTTAATTATAATAAAAAAACAATGGATGATTTGCAAATAAATCCAGACCATATTATTGAACTCCTGCAACTTTTAAAACAAAACAAAATAACTCCTTTAAAAACAAAAGAGATTTTAAGAAGATTCATACCAAAATCATTTTCACCAAAATCAGAAGTAAAACATCAAACTAAAATAACAAACAAACAAGAATTAACAAAAGCAATTCAAGAAATAATTAAAAAAAATCCAAAATCAGTTCAAGATTATAAATCTGGACAAACAAAAGCATTTAATTTTCTCATGGGACAAGTAATGCAAGCAACTAATAAAAGAGCGGACTATCGAATTGCAAGAGAAATTTTAGAAAAAGAACTAAAATAAATGTAACATCCTCACACCCAAATATGTGGGCTTCATTATTATCTCTTTAAAAATACCACTAAAATTACTACCTAAAGCTTAGATTGTATAATATTAAGGTGATTAGTGTAATTCCGGACTAAACTACCCTCCTTATACATATATCAAATA
>CAYRKK010000063.1:0-6458 GCA_964424875.1 Candidatus Woesearchaeota archaeon | reverse complement strand
CCATCACAAAAAACTTAATAAACCCTTGTTTCTACAATCAATCATGGAAAAAGATATTGGAAAAATTAAAAAAAATGAAATAATAGATATAATAATTAGAATTGATGATTTTGGAGGAAGACCAGGATTAACAATTAGAGAATTTACAACTTCTGAAAGATACACAGGATTCACAAAATCAGGAACAAGAATTCCAGTAGATTCTTTTCAAGAATTTAAACAAATGATAAATTCAATAGATGAATCTGATTTTCCTGCACAATCTGCTCCTACTAAACCACAAGAACCTTCTGAGTCAAAACCAGAAGACAAAGAACAACAAACCATAAACAAATCTTCTGAAGAAAGCTCTTCTGAACAAACAAATAATCCAAAAGAAATTAAAGAAGAAGTTTATTAGATTTAATCTAAACACTATTACTAATTACAATAATTCTTAAAAACAAACATTCTTTTTAATTATAATTAAAAATGAAATCAAAAGGAGCTTCAAAAACAAGTGTTACTCTTTCAAAAGAAGAAGGAAGAATTGTTAGAGATGTCTTAAAAGAAAAAAGATATTCTCAAAATCAAATTGCTGATATTTTTTGTATTTCTCTCTCAAGTATTAACTTAGCTCTTTATGGAAGGAGAGGCATTCAAGCAAATTACTTATTAGACATTTATCATTTAACAGATAAAGATTCTAGATTATCTTTTTTACTAGAATATATACCTCCTATTGAAAGAGAACAATATAATCCTCAAGCTATTCAATTAAATATTACTTATTCAAGAAGAAAAAAAGAATTAGACAAACTATTTAAAAAATCACCAGATACTAAAAAAGAAAGAATTGTAAGGGCTCTTGAAGAATTATGCAAACAACATGAAAATCTAGATAAATAAAATCTAATTCTTCACACTTCTTATTTCCACTCTCTTCTCAAATCCTTCATCAAACCAACAATATTATAAAAATAAAAAAAATAAAAAAATTATCCTAACCAATACCAAAGTCCTGCTCCAATTAACACTAACACAACAATCGCTATCCAAAACCACAACTTCTTAAAGATAGGTTTTGATTCAGATGATTGTCCAACACCTGATTGCATTTGATTAGCTTGCATATTTACTGGACTTTGAACTTGTCCTTGAACATTAGCCATATTAATACCTCCTTTATCAGTTATTTAAAAAAGAAATCTCCATTAATAAATGTTGTTGTTCTTAATTTCAACTATGTTATCTAAAAATAATCTCCTCACAACAGAATAACATTAACTTTAAATTCTAAACTTCTCTAATAAAAAAATGAAACTCCTCTCCTCATCTAAAAAAAAGAAAATCTTAAAACAACTCAATCAGCAATTTGGAATCCAAAAACTTCCATATCTCCTTCTCCAATTTGGACAAAACAAAATAAGATTTTATTCAAGAGCTCTTTCAAAAGATGAATTAATCCAGCTTGATAAAAACATAAACATCAAAAACATTGGTCTTTATGCACTAAAACATGAAAAAAATGAGATTTGTTTAACACTAAACGGAATCCAACTCTTAAAATCTCAAATAACAAAAAACATTTTAAAAATAACAGATTCACAAGCAGAACAATGGTTAAAAGGAAATGACCTTCAAATACAAACAACTCAAGATTATAAAATTTTAAAAAATAACAACGAATTTATTGGATGTGGAAAATCAGATGGGGGAAAAATAACAAATTCAATTCCAAAAGAAAAGAGAATTCCAAAAGAAAGAAAAATTAACTAAAAATTATTTTATTAAAAATCACTCTTTTTAATAAATCATACATTCTTTTATATTTTTTAATAAGTTTCCCATTTCCAATATAAATACAATCAACAAAATTATATGCAGCTCTATCTTCTACAATTCTTCCTTCTTCATCTAAATCTCCCCAATTTTCAGCATGTCTAATCAAAGACCTTTTAACAATGCCTTCTATTCCTGGAATATATTCTCTAACATCTTTCATTTTAATTCTTAAAACTTTAAATACTATAAATATTTTTCTAATTAATGAACAACCAAGAATTACAAGATTACAAAAAAGCAGGAGAAATATCAATAAAAATAAAAGAGTTTGCAAAAAACCTGATTAAACCCGGCATGCCTCTTTTAGAAATAGCTCAAAAAATACATCAAGAAATTGAAAAATTAGGAGCACAACCTGCATTTCCAGTTAATCTTTCTATAGATGATATTGCAGCTCACTACCACCCAACTTTAGAGGATAAAACAAAAGCATCAGGTTTACTAAAAATAGATTTAGGAATTCATACAAATGGATTTATTGCAGACACAGCTATAACTCTTGATTTAACTCCAGATAATAAATACAAAGAACTTATTCAAGCTTCTGAACAAGCACTAAACAATGCACTAAAACTTCTCAGCAAAAACCCTTCACTTCACGAAATTGGACAAAAAATTCAGCAAACAATTGAATCAAAAGGATTTTCACCAATTATTAATTTATCAGGCCACTCTTTAGACAAATATCAAATACATGCAGGAATTACAATCCCAAATTATGCAAACAATAATAAAAATAAATTACAACTAGGAGCATATGCAATTGAACCTTTTGCAACAACAGGACAAGGAAAAATTTATGAAGGTCCTCCTGGAAATATTTATTCAATAATAAAACCCAAAAACACAAGAAGTCCAACAGCAAGAAAAATCTTAGATTATGTCTGGAAAAAATACCAAACACTTCCTTTCTCACTTCGTGAAATCCAAGAAAAGTTCGGACCCATGTCAAGATTAGGAATTAAAGAATTAGAACAAACAAACATCCTCCACTCTTATCCTCAACTAATTGAAAAATCTCATCATCCTGTTTCACAAGCAGAACATAGTTTTGTTAAAACTAAAGATAACAAAATCATCATAACAACAAGAAAAGATTAAAAACATCAAACTTCTATTAATATAAAGAGGAAACAAACCCCTAAAAGAGGAATAATAAAAATGAACCTTAAACCAACAATCATAAAAACAATTACTGCAATAATCCTCTCACCAATAATCCTTTACATAATCATAGGACTAAGATGCACAACATCAATATTCTGTTCTATTAAAACAACTGAATTCCTAATAACCATTTTCATGTCAGAATTCTCTTTTTATTTCTTATCTTTAATAATAATTATTTTTATAATAATTTATTTTATATGGAGTTGGTTTCAGAAAAAACCCTAAAAATTATTTTATTTCAACTTTTTCTTTTTTATTTTCCTTAATATCTTTATTAATTGATTTTGAAACCTCAATTAAGGACTCATCAAAATCTTTTTTAAGTATCTTAAATTCATTTTTCTCATTTTCTTTATAATTTCTTTTTACTGCACTAATTCCAGCATTTCTACAAACAGATTCTATCTCTGCTCCTGTCCATCCATCAGTTTTATTCACATAATCAATTATTTTAACAGAATTATCAAGAGGCATATTTTTTGTATGAATTTTAAATATCTCCTCCCTTGTTTTTTTATCAGGGATTCCTAATTCAACAATAGAATCAATTCTTCCAGGTCTTATTAAAGAAGGGTCAATTAAATCTCTCCTATTTGTAGCAGCAATAACCACCACTCTTTCTAATTCTTCAATACCATCTAATTCAGTCAATAATTGATTAACAACTCTTTCAGTAGAATCAGATAAAGACATTCCTCTTATTTTGCTTATTGAATCAAATTCATCAAAAAATATTATCGAAGGAGCAACTTGTCTTGCTTTTTTAAAAATATCCCTAATATGTTTTTCACTTTCTCCAACCCATTTTGAAATTAATTCAGGACCTTTTATAGAAATAAAATTTGCATTTGATTCAGTTGCAACAGCCTTAGCTAATAAAGTTTTACCTGTTCCAGAAGGACCAGTTAACAAAACCCCTTTAGAAGGTTTTATTCCTGCTTTTTTAAATAAATCAGGTCTAACCAAAGGCAATTCAACTAATTCTCTTAATTTATCTTTTGCTTTATTTAATCCTCCAACATCATCCCAAGAAACATGAGGTTTATTAATTAAAACCTCCCTCATAGCAGAAGGTTCGATTTGCTTCATAGCATCTACAAAATCTTGCCTTTTAATTTTAATCTTATCTAGAATATGTGTTGGAACTTTTTCTTCTAATTCTTTTTTTAGTTCAGAAAAATAAGGTTTTATAGACTTTAATCCAGCTTCTTTGCACAAAACTTCTATATCTGCTCCAGTATATCCAATTGTTTTTATAGCAATTTCATTAAAATCAACATCTTTATCTAAAGGCATTCCCCTTGTATGAATCTGTAAAATTTCTTTTCTTCCTAATTCATCAGGAGGATTTATTTTTATCTCTCTATCAAATCTTCCAGGTCTTCTTAATGCCTGATCAATATCTTCTGGTCGATTTGTTGCAGCCATAACAACAACCTGGCCTCTTGATTTTAAACCATCCATTAAAGTTAATAGCTGAGCAACAATTCTTTTTTCTGTTTGATCTATCCCTTCTCCTCTTTTTGGGGCAATAGAATCAATCTCATCTATAAAAATAATACTCGGAGCATTTTTTTCAGCTTGTTCAAAAATATCTCTAATATGTTTTTCACTTTCACCATAATATTTGCTCATTATTTCAGGACCTGCTATTGAAAAAAATGCAGAATCAGTTTCAGTTGCAACAGCTTTTGCCAGCAAAGTCTTACCTGTTCCAGGAGGTCCAGTAAATAAAACACCCTTTGGTGCTCCAACTCCAAGCTTTTCAAAAACTTCAGGATGTTTCATTGGTAACTCTACCATTTCTCTAACCAATTCAATTTCATTTTTTAAACCTCCAATATCTTCATAAGTTATCCTTGTTGCTTTTAAATCTCCAGAATAAGGAATATTTGAAACAATAATTCTTGTAGAAGGAATTACAATAACTGCTCCCTTAGGATTTGTTTTAGAAATTACATATGCTAACTTTGTTCCAAAAACATCAATAACTATTTTATTGCCTAAAACAAGGGGTTTATGTAAAAGTTTAGTATGAAAATATTCAGTAGGGTCATCAGAAAACCCAACCTCTTGCATAGGAGAAAGAGTAATAGATTTAGCTCCTTCAATTTTAATTGGTCTTAATTTAATCTTATCCCCCATTGATGCTCCAATATTTGAACGAACTGTTCCATCCAATCCTATTGTTTTTTTATTTTCATTATTTTTAATAGAACGCATTGCTTTAACAACACTAAAATTTTTAGCTTGGATTTCGATTAAATCCCCAGAAACAACATTTAATTCATCCATAATTTTTGAAGGAATTCTTGCTATAGCTTTATCTATATCTTCTTGCAATGATTCTATTATTTCCAATTCTAAAAAGTTTTTTTCGTTTTTCATTTTTTACTAAACATAATCTCCAAAACTCCATTCTTTAAATGATATTTAAATTTTTTAGTATTAATAAATTTCGGAAGAGTTTTTCTAATAAAAATTCCCTTACATAATTTCTGAATTAAGTATGATTGAACTTTTTGCAAATCACAAATTTCTTCATTTTTTTTAGTCTTTATTTCTAATTGATTTCCTTTAATCTGCACTAAAACATCTTTTTCATCATAACCAAATAATTCAAATACTAAATAAATATAATCTTTATCTTCAACAAAATCAATATTTCTATCTTCTTCTTCGCCCCTAATAATTGCATTTCTTCTTCCATTACTAATGGAATTCCTTCCAAGAAAATCTCTTACAATACTCTCAAAAGGATCTCCAAAAAACTCATCATCAAAATTTGTCATTTTATATTTTTAACCCAAATAAGCACTTGGAACTTCCAAAGCAGCCTTAGCACTTTTCAAATATTCTGTCTCAATCTTTCTATACCTGTCCATATCACCCCGTGTAACACTAGCTCCAACTTTTTTCAAAGCATCTTCAAAATGTTTCATTTTAACTTCTTTGCTTTCAATATTTTCACGAAGAGCTAACATTGCAGCCTCTCTAACTAAACTTTCAACATCAGCACCAACATAACCTTCTGTTTGCTCAAGGATTTTATTAACTTTAACATCTTTAGCTAATGGCATATTCTTAGTATGAATCTTAAAAATCTGTTCACGACCTTCTTTACTTGGAGCACCAGCTAATAAAATTCTATCAAATCTTCCAGGTCTTAACAAAGCACTATCTAACATATCAGGCCTATTAGTTGCACCAATAACAATTACATTACTCAAATCTTCAATTCCATCCATTTCAGCTAACAACTGATTCAAAACTCTTTCAGTAACCTTCTGCCCATGTTCTAATCCTCTTTTACCTGCTAAAGAATCAATTTCATCAAAAAATATAACACAAGGACTAACTTGTCTTGCTCTTTCAAATATTTTTCTAACTCCTTCCTCTGACTTTCCAACCCACATTGACAACAACGAAGGTCCTTTAACCTGAATAAAATTAGCCTCTGACTC
>CAYRKK010000062.1:0-6516 GCA_964424875.1 Candidatus Woesearchaeota archaeon | reverse complement strand
ATTTAAACTTTTCGGAGTAATTCAAGAATGATTAATTACGTTCGGAGATACTGTTGAAAAAAAGATTATATAATTTTTAAAAAATTAATAACAACTCAAGATATTTTACTTAGTCTTATCAGTTGAATTAACTTTTCCGCAATCTTTTTTCCATTTACAGTTACAACAAATACCTGAATTATCAGACCATTCATTTATTCCATAACAGGCTTTTAATAATCGTCTTTGTTCTAATTCATTTTTAACCATTAAATAGTTAATAATTAAGGGTTTATATTTACTTGTATGTTTTATTTTAGAGAAATATATCTTAAAAATAGTCAAAAAGGTAAAATATCTACACAAACAACAAGAATGTGTCCTTACTAATTATCAAAAAAACAATGGGGCACCACACCCTAAAGGGTGTGGTTTGTAACAGCCCCTTGTTTTTAGGATGCTCAGAAATTAAACCACCAAAATCATTCCACTTACTAAAGTAAGTGGTTTAATTTCTGACATTAGAAAGAGAATATTTTTTTATTATAATCTTCCATTTGTAATTCTCTAACTGCATCAAGAATTCTTAAATCAGGAGAAAGCACATAAATATGGTCATCTGTTGACCTTAATGCTCGATATAATCTTTGTAGAAATTCTCTTTTTGCTTTATTTTTATAAAAACTCCAAAAATGATTTGGATAAGTTTTTTTAAGTATTTTCCAAAATATATTATTTATATTTGGATTAGGGTATTTAGTAAATAATACACTATTACAAATATCTCCTGGAAAATCAATTCCCCTTGAACATTTAGTTGTGAATATTTTATCTATCTCTTTATTTTTAAATTTTTTAATCTCTTCTCCAAATTTGTCCAATCTCTGATTATTAATTAATTTATCACTTGAAATTAAGTTAGTGATTCCAGTGTCTGTTAATTCGTTATTAGTTGGAAGATCTTTAAATGCATTAACATGAATTAAAGCTGGAAGTTTTGCTTTTTTAACACATTCTGAAATAGAAAATAAATATTCTTCTCTTGTGAATTGGTTTTGAGAAAAAGCACTATATTGGCAATTAAATTCTTTTCCAGTTCTGATAATTTCAATATTTCCTTGATTAATTGTTTCAGCTTCTATAATTTTATAATCTTTAATGCCCAAAATATTTGTTATAACATCTTCTGAATGAAGAGTTCCTGACATAAATATCATTGCTTTATTTTTATTAGTAATCTCATTTATACAACCAGAAAGATCCGAGGTGACTAAACTAACAATTAAGTTGTTTTTAATAATTTTATAGCTTAGATATACATCATTAATTGTTTCAGTAAAACTTTTAATAATATCAACAACATTATTTGAATAATTCAATTCTTCAATTGAAATTTCAGCTACTAAATCATTATTTCCAAGCAATATTTTAAAAATTCCCAATAAATTTGTTTTTTCTATATTTTTAATATCCTCATTATTCAATTGATTATTCTCCTTTTGGTTGAGAAGATTATTATTCTTAAATTCAAGGTCCAATAATCTAAGGACATTTAATTTTAATTCTGTTGCTTGACTACTTTCTGTATTAATCTCAATTAATGAATCATAAAATCTTTTTAAGTTAATTTCTTTTTGATTAAATAGGCTGTCTAAAAATTCATCTGCTTCATCAATAATGTCAACTTCTGTTAAAGGTTTTTTTGAAAGAAGGAGTTCTGATTTATATTTTGCAGAGTTATAGATTAATACATCAGCATAAATATAAGCCAAATACTGGTCATAATAAGAGCATCCATTTTTCCTATGATAAAAAATAAATTCTTTTCCATCACAACCCTTATATTTGTATTTTTTTGCATCATTCAAATTATTCATCTCAAATTCAATTGGTAAAATAGGACTCCAGTAAGGATTTGCAGGAGCAATCCAAGTCCTTTTTATATCTTTAATTTCTAATGTTTCTCTATTATCATTAAACTCATTAATGCTATAATATCTCATTATATCTAATGAATTTTTTTCAGTTATTTTAATGTTTTCAGGAAGATTTTTATCTGCACAAGATATCCCTGGTTTGTAGATTGAATCATGATTATCTTTTCCAGTAATCGATGCTATTCTGAGTCTTTTTAAATCTGGTTTAATTAAATACTTTTTATCAGAATAATCTTCTTCATATTGTTTTTGCAGGCTTTTTAGTGGAACAACAATGGCTGTTTTCCCAAGAGCTCTTGCAATATTTAATGCAATTGCACTTTTTCCACTACCACAGACTCCTTTTAAAAATATTATTTTTTGTCCATTTTCTATTAAATCTACGATTTCTTTAACTATGTCTTCTTGAGTTTTATTGTTAGAAAATTTTAAAGGTTCTAAATATTTTTTATCTGAATAAAAATTCCAGTATTTATTTTTTATTTGATTAATCTGATAATTTTTACTAGAAAAGTCTTCAGAATCAAGTTTAAGAAAACTCAATGAATTACTTTTTTTTAAATCTGGATTTCTTAATTCAAAATGATTGCCATACTTAAAATCACTTTCAGAATCTGGATTATTATATTTATTATTAAACCCCTTACTAAAATTGTTTCTCTCCCCCTTTAAACTATTTTCTGAAAATTCATCTTTTTTATCAAATTGTCGATTATTAAATCTTGATAGTTTTCTTTTTTTATTACCCCAACCAATTCTTTCAATTTTTTCATTACTTAATAATCCAAAATTAGTTTCATTATTTTCTTTATTAGAATTAGATTTATTAAACTTACTAAATTTTTCAGCTAAGTCAATTTTAAAATAACTCTCATTATCACTTCTTAATCCATATTCATAATCTTCTTCATATAATTTTTTTTTGTTAAAC
Source organism: Candidatus Woesearchaeota archaeon (assembly GCA_964424875.1). GTDB lineage: Archaea > Nanobdellota > Nanobdellia > Pacearchaeales > GW2011-AR1 > ARS1285. Next base: position 3,669 of record CAYRKK010000062.1, on the reverse strand, counting down.
TTTTTCTTTCTTTTCTCGTCATTCTTTTTTTCTATTTCAACATTAATTCCTTCAATAGCTATTAGTTTTCCTGAAGAATCAAATTCTAATCTTCCCATTGAAATAAAAAAACGAAAATAAGGTTTTTAAAAATTATTATATTTGGGTTTAGGAATTTTCGCTTTAGACAAATATTTTTATGTCAGAAATTAAACTTAATCATTATAGTTTATAAATTTTTTAGGGATTAAATATCAAAAAGGTATAACGCCCGCACCGGATTATAAACCTCAAGTTAAACTTACTCACCCATTTATTTTTTCCTTGATTCCAAATAAATGGTTCCTACCTAATTTTGCCCCCTGAACAATTAGATCAACTCTCTTAGCCCTGGTCTCCTCACGTTTCCCCCTCAATATCCATCTATAAATCATTTTCTTGCTCGAAGCAGAAAAATTCTTAAAATTCTTTTTAGCTTCTTTGTATTTATCTAAGGCATTTTTCAACTCGCTAGGCATATCTGGATTCTTTGGAATCCCTTGGTCATGCGTTGGTTTCTTTAAACCTTCTTTATAAAACTTCAAACCTTCAGGAGTCATTTTCCCTTTCTTAATCAATTCTTTACCATATCTAATTGTATTATCGCTCCACCTGCTATTTTTATTTCTCCTAGAAAAATTTCTTATATATCTTTCTTCATCCATCCGTTTAATTGTAGTATCAATCCAACCAAAACAAATTGCCTCTCCCATTAACTCTCGATGCGATGGAGACAACCTTCCAGTATGTTTCTTATATATAATTACAGAAACCTTTCTCTCTCTATCATGATTCTTCATCAACCACTTTCTAAAATCATTTCTACTAAAAACATGTATTATCTTTATTTCTTTTAACATCATTACAAAAGTAATTGATGGTTAATAAATTAAACTCTAAAAAACGCCCGCGCCGAGAATCGAACTCGGGATGCTACCGTGACAGGGTAGAGTACTAACCGCTATACTACGCGGGCATGATTATTCATAATTTCTTGGATTTTTAAACCTTTTTACTTTCAAAAACAAACTAAAAATATCATACAACAACCCCTAAAATTTAAATAACCTCTTTAATTAATAATAAAAAAGAATATGCAAAATAAAAAACCTAATTTGATATTTAAAATATTATTAAATCTAATATTCTTTACTCTCTTAATTCTACTTCTTTTTTTAAGCTATCAGCTATATCTCAACATTCCAAGATCTCCTGAAAATCTTAACATAAAAATCCATGAATCTGAAACAGAAAAAACAACTCTCTCAAACTTTGAAACTAAATCAGAAATCAAACAATTTTATCCAAATATGAAATTCAACCATAATCAAATTTCTTATAAAATAGCAGAAGATTGTGAAATTGAAAAAAAACAAAGAATGATTCAAGCATTTGATGAATTATCCTTAAAACTAAACAAAATAACTTTTTACCCTGTTTTATCAAACTCAGATATTGAGGTAATTTGCAGTCAAGAAAATAAATTAAATATTGATGAAAAACATTTTATAGCAGGAGAAGGAGGGGCAAAAGAAATAATACAAACAGGAGAATATTATATAATAACAAATGGATTGATTTATCTTTATGATAATGTAAAAGGTGCTAAGTGTGATTATCCAAATGTAGAACTCCATGAATTAATACATGTTTTTGGTTTTGATCATTCAACAGATAAAAATAGTTTAATGTTTCCTTTTCTTGAAACTTGTGATCAAAAATTAGATGACTCAATAATTAATAAATTAAATAAATTATATTCTAAAGAAAATCTTCCTGAGTTATATTTTGAAAACATTAGTGCAATAAAAAAAGGAAAATATCTTGATTTTAATTTAATTATTAAAAACTCTGGTTCAATAGATTCAAAAAATATAACTCTAACAATCCTCGACAATGAAAAAACAATTGAACATCGTGATTTAGGGGTATTTAAATTTGGTTCAGGAATTTCTCTTCATTCAACTAATTTAAAATTAGCTCATCTAAATCCCAAACAAATCAGATTTATAATTGATAAAGACAACAATGTAAAAGAATTAGATGAAAATAACAATATTGCAAATATAAAATTAAAATAAAAAATAAAAAATAAAAAAGAAATTTTATTCTTTGTCTTCTGTTTTTTCAGCTTCTTCTTCGGCTGGTTCTTCAGAATCACTTTCTTCTGCTTCTTCAGCAGGTTCTTCTGTTTCTTCTTCAGAATCACTTTCTTCTGCTTCTTCAGCAGGTTCTTCTGTTTCTTCTTCAGAATCACTTTCTTCTGCTTCTTCAGCAGGTTCTTCTGTTTCTTCAGAAGTAGATTCTTCAGGTTCTTCACTTGTTTCTTCAGAAGTTTCAGTTGTTTCTTCTTCTTGAGTTTCGTTTTCTTCCATTTTAAACCTATTGATTTAATTAACAAAACTTACTTTTTTTAGTTTTTAAACCTTTGCTAAAAAATTCACTACCGAGTGAGGTGACAAAAATAACTCCAACCCTCAATTTTATTAGTCAGCTTTTCTTCTCAATTTCTCTATCTCCACACAAACATAATTTTATAAATAACTAAAACATGTTTAATAATGGAAAAGGGGAAATTTTTATTAATATTTATAATTATTTTAGTTATTAACTTAGTTTCTGCATCTTACAATTGTTCTAATGATAGTACAATGACTCAAGACCAAGATGAAATTAAATTAGGGGAAAAAGAAACAATAAATGGACTTGGATTAGGTTTGGTTTATGCTGATGAAACTGCTGTATTCAGTAGGATTATAGCAGAAATTATTGTTGATGCAAAACAAGTTTTATTATCTAATGAGACCTCTTCAGAAGAAGTAGAACTTTTAAGTGGAGATTATACCATAAGTTTAATTAATCTAACAGATAATGTTGCAATAATAAAAGTAGAAGGAAATTCAGAATCAATTACTAAAGCAGAGTGGACAACTATAAATGATCTTAAGGTTTTTTTAGTTAATACAGAAGGTTCTTATCCAGGACAAGGAAATGTAGAAATTATTGTTGGAATAGACAAAATATCTCTTTCAAATGATAAAAATCCAACTCAAATTGTAACAATAAATGAAAAAAATTACCTTTTAGAATTATTTTCTGGATCAGATACTGATGCAGGAGTCATAGTAAAAAAATGTGAAACAGGAAATATAATTGAAATTCAAGACCCTACAGAAGTTAATGAAAATCTAACAACAGATAATTCGACAATAAATAATTCAAGTATATCAGAAAATTCAACCGCTATTAATCAATCAGAACAAATAACAAATAATCAAACTTCAGAAACTAATGAAAACAGCACAAAAGAAACTGAAAATAAAGATTTAGAAAATGATTCAGTATTAAAAGGAAAATTTATTTATATTTCAATACTTTCTATTATGGTTATTGTAATCATAGTAATTTTTCTTATTATATATACTAAAATTAAAAATGCTCATTAAGATAAAAAAATAATTAATGCTAAGAGTTTATTGTAGCTTTAAAATCTCCATCAGGACTAAATTTTAGTGCAACGATTCTAAAAAGAAAAATTTAGGGTAAAAATTGCTTTAAGTGGGAATGCTATTAAGGTATGCTTAAATAAGAAGGGTGCAGCTCCATCCCAAATTAATTGAACTCAATTAATTTATTATTTCTAATAATAAA
>CAYRKK010000061.1:0-6579 GCA_964424875.1 Candidatus Woesearchaeota archaeon | reverse complement strand
TAACAGATTGGTAGGTTGGATTAGTTATGGTCATGAACGAAGTGAATTAACTTGACTATGTCCAAATTGTATAATTAAATCAATTCCTAGTTTTTCTGTTTCTAAAGGAATGTCGCAAGCACCAAAACATGAATCAAGCCAGATAAAACAACTGCAATTAGTTTCTGATTTAATTTCATCTGTAATTGTTTGAGCATAAGGTTTTAATCCTTCTGGAAACTGAAGTAAAACTTTTTTAGGTTTTTGTTTTTTAATTGTTTTAATTATTTTTAAAAGTTCTAAATCATAAATTTCTTGAATTTCTTGAATAGATTTTAATTTTGCTTTTTCCATGTCTGATTAATAATAAGAAATTATATATAGTTTTCTATGTCAGTATTACAAGGCTTAATAGGGTTCTGAAGGAAGTTTATAATTGGGAGGAATAATGGCAAGCAGACAAGAAATGAAAAAAAATATAGAAACACTTTTAGAAGAAACAGGGATATTTAATCATGTAAATGTTAAGGGAGATTTAGATCATGAGGGAAATTCAGTTGTGATTGAATATGGTAAACGAGACTCATTTTCTCAAAGGGAATTTTTAGGAGCAATGAAAATATTAAAAATAAGAATTGATTTTTTAATAATGCAAGAATATGTTTTAGGCATAGGTGTGGATTCTGTCGGGCCTGATGAAAAAGAAAATTATCAATTGATTTTAAAACGTACTCCTTGTGAAGGCATGAATGTTTATACGACTAATGATGTTTTAAGAAGCATAAATAAATCTCTTGGAAATAAATATTTTTTTAAAAGATAAATTAAATGGTTTTATTAAATCCACATTCTTAAGAATGGGATATCATTAATACTATATAGGTTAAGATTTAGAGAGAGTAGTTCTAGTAGTGTTTTTAAAGAGATAATAAGGAAGTCATACATTTAGGTGTGGGGAGATGTCACTTTTATGATAAATTTTTTGTTTAAGCAAAAGCTTTTAACTGATTTAAACTTGCTTTTTTTAAGAAAAATGATACAAATTCGACAACCAATTGTAACGGTAGCAGGTCATGTTGACCATGGAAAAACAACAATACTTGATAGTATAAGAAAGACAAAAGTTTATGATACGGAAGCAGGAGGAATTACTCAGAAGATTTCATTTACAAAAGTTCCATTGGAAAAAGTTGAGGAAAGATGTGATTTAATTAAAGAAAAAGGAATTAAACTTGGTTTTCCTGGTTTTTTATTTATTGATACTCCTGGACATGCTGCATTTTCACATTTGAGAAAAAGGGGAGGGAGTTTAGCTGATTTAGCTGTATTGGTTATGGATATTAATGAAGGGATAATGCCTCAAACTCAAGAAGTTATTGAAATTTTGAAATTAAATAAAATACCTTTTGTAATAGCATTAAATAAAATAGATAATACTTCTGGATGGAGAAAGCAGTCTGATGATTTAAAGGAAAGTATTGAGATGCAATCTGTTAATGCAAAGATGCAGTTTAATGAAAAGCTGTTTACTATTGTTGGAAGTTTATATCATCATGGGTTTAATGCAAAGGTTTTTTGGGAGATTAAAGATTTTACAAAAGAGATTGCTCTTGTTCCATGTTCTGGGAAAACAGGTGAGGGAATTAATGAATTGATTTTAATGTTATGTGGTTTAAGTCAGAAATTTTTAACTGATAGTTTGAAATTAGGTGATGAAGCAAAAGGAGTTGTTTTAGAAGTTAAAAAAGAAAAGACAATGCAATATGCAGAAGCTATTTTGTATGATGGAGAGTTGTCTGTAAAAGATGAAATTGCAATTGCAAGTTTTGGTGAACCTATTGTTAGTAAGATTAGAGTTTTAGAGGAGATATTGCCTGTTTCAAATAAATTTAAACCAGTGGATAATGTGATTGCTGCAAATGGAATAAGAATGCAGTTGATTAATTCAGAAGGTATTTTGCCTGGAATGCCTTTTGTAATTTTTAAAAATAATTTAGAGGAAATTGAAAAAGGATTTAAAAAAGAAATTGGTGAGAAATTAAAAACAGATAAAAAAGGAATTATAATTAAAGCAGATTCTTTAGGAAGTTTGGAAGCTCTTATGACAATGTTGAAGCAAGAAAAGATTCAAATTATAAATGCGGGAATCGGGAGTATAAATAAAAAAGATGTTATTTCTGCTCAAACTAATTTAAAAGAAGATTCTGTGAATAGTTTAATTTTAGGTTTTAATGTAGAAGAAGATGAGGAAGTTAAGGAAATGAAATTAGAAGGAATTAAGATTATTAAAAATGAGATTATTTATAAGTTAATTGAGGATTTAGTTAAGTGGCAGGATGAAAAAAGAAATGAGATTAAAAGAGAAAAATTGATGAGTTTGGCAAGTGTTTGTAAATTAAAAATTCTTCATCAGTATATTTTTAGAAATTCAAATCCTGCTGTTTTTGGTGTTAAGGTTGAAGCTGGGAAATTGAAACATGGAATTCGTTTGATTAATAAAGATGGAAAAGAAATTGCAAAAGTTAAAGATGTTCAGGAAAATCAGAAAAAAGTTGATGAGGCTGTTGTTGGAAAAGAAGTTGCTGTTTCTTTGCCTGGAATAATGTTTGATAGAGTTTTAGGAGAAACTGATGAGTTGTATTCTGATTTAACAGAGTATCAGTTTAAAGAGTTTAAGGATAATAAAAAATTATTGACTTCTGATGAAGTTCAGGTTTTGCAGAAAATTGCACAGATAAAAAGAAAGGGAAAGGTTACTTGGGGTGTTTAGTTGGGGGTTGGTTTTTGGGAGGGGGAGAAGTAAGGGTAGTGGTTTAAAATCATATAAATTTTTAAAAACTATTGTTTTCTCAAATTTTTACAATGGTAAAAGGAAATCCAAGTGTAGAACTAAAATCAAATAGGATTGATGATTATTTTAATTATACCTTAAGAGATGCTAGGTTAAAAGTAGGTTATACTCAAGGAGAGTTAGCAAAGTTAGTAGGAGTTTCAAATTCTGCAATTTGTTGTTATGAGAGATTAAGAGCTGTTCCAGAGGAGCCTGTTGCAAGAAGGATAGCTGTTCTATTAAATGAGAGATTACAAAAAGCAAATTGCATAGATGATTATATAAAAGAATTATTTCCTGAGAGTTTACATGAAATGGTTTATGAAATAAGAAAAGAAAGAGAATATTCACCAGATACTTCAAATGATACATTAGATTATGCTATTCCTTTAATGGAAGATACAGGGGTTCCTCTTTTACAAGAGCACCAAATTGAAGAGGCACAAATATTTGAGTTAGAGAAGAGAGTGCAAAAAGTTCTTAAAACATTATCTTATAGAGAAAGAGAAATAATAAAATTAAGATATGGTTTAAATGGAGATGTGTATAGTTTAGCGGAGATTGGCAAGATGTTTAAAATTTCAGGTCAAAGGGTAAGTGAGATAGAATTTAAAGCTGTTAAAAAATTACAACAACCTTCTCGAAGTCAGGAATTAGTTAGATTTTTGGATTAAAGGAAGAGGCGGGTTGGAGGTATAGGAAAAATTAATTAATTTTAATCTAAACACGCTTTAACAAATCCATCAAATAAAGGGGCAGGTTTGAGAAGAGAGGATTTAAATTCAGGATGTGCTTGAGTTGCAATAAAAAATTTATGATTTGGAAGTTCAATGAATTCAACTAGTTTTTTATCAGGACTTAAGCCTGAGAAAATTAATCCATTTTGCTGAAGAATATTGTGATAGTCTGGATTAACTTCATATCTGTGCCTATGGCGTTCTGAAACTTCTGTTTGATTATAGAGCTGATGGGTTTTTGTTCCTGGTTTTAATATGGCCTTGTAAGCTCCTAATCTCATTGTTCCACCTTTGTTTTTTATATTTTTTTGTTCAGGAAGAATATCTATTACTGGATGTTGGGTTTGCAAGTCAATCTCTGTTGTATGAGCATTTAAATTGCATTTATTTCTTGTAAATTCAACTACTGCAAGCTGAAGACCTAAGCAGAGTCCTAAAAATGGAGTGTTATTTTCTCTGGCAAATCTAATTGCATTTATTTTTCCTTCAACACCACTTGCTCCAAAACCTCCTGGAATTAAAATGCCTTGAAATTCTTTAAGTTTGTTTAGGTTATTGGAATTTTCTTCAAGTTCTTTTGAATCAATCCAAGTAATTTCAATTTTAGTATTATTTTTTGCACCTGCATGTTTAAGAGCTTCATTTATAGAAATATAAGAATCTTGTAATTGATAATCTCCAATATTTAAGTATTTTCCAATCATTGCAATTTTTATTTTTTTATTTGGGTTTGCAATTTTGTTTACTGCTTGGTTCCACTCTGTCCAGTCTGGCTGTTTTTTTGATTTAAGATTTAATTTTTTTAAGATTTTTTCTCCCAGGTTTTCTTTTTCTAAATCTAATGGAATCCCATAAATAGTGTTAATTGTTCCTTTTCCAATTACATCTGGCATTGAGATTACATCTTCTGATTTAACATTTGCATATCTTTCAATTTTCTTTTTTCTTATTTCATCTAAAGCATTTTTTCCTCTGCATAAAATAAAATCAGGCTGGATTCCATTTTCTCTTAAAAGTTTTACTGCTGTTTGTGTTGGTTTGGTTTTCATTTCTTCAAGATGGCTCGGTATTGGAAGATAAGTTACAAGAATATAAATAATGTTTTCTTTTTCTATTTTATTTTCAAGACTTTTCATTGCAAATAAAAAAGGAATGTTTTCATAGTCTCCAATTGTTCCTCCTATTTCAATTAAAGTAATGTCACTGTTTTGTGATTTTTTTTTAATTCTTGAGATTATTTCATCAGGAACATGTGGAATGAACTGGACTGTTTTTCCTAAAAAATCTCCTCTTCTTTCTTTTTCAATTAAGGATTTGTAAATTTGTCCTGTTGTGATGTTATTTAGTTTAGAAAGAGGTTGTCCTAAAAATCTTTCATAATTTCCCAGGTCTTGGTCTATTTCTCCTCCATCATCTGTGACCCAAACTTCTCCATGTTCTGTTGGTCTTAAAGTTCCTGCATCACAGTTAATATAAGGATCTATTTTTATTGCTGTAACTAAAAATCCTCTTTGCTGAAGAATTTTACCAATAGATGCTGTTGCTACTCCTTTTCCAACACCAGAAATTACACCTCCTGTGACTACTATGTATTTGGTCATGTAAGAGGGAATTTGTTTTGGATTATAAAGATTTATGTTATAGGGATAGGATTTTTAAAGATTATATATTATTTAAGGCTCTTAAGTTTATAAAGTTTTCTAGTGTTTGTCGACGGGGTGGATAGATTTTTAAAGGATTAAGGTGTTTTAGTTAAATGGCACTTTATAATTTTAAAACAATAAATGGAAAGAAAAAGATTGAATGGAATAAAGGTAGGAAGAGAGGTATAAAAGAGTATAAAGAGAGAATTGGTGATTTTATTTTAGATATTGAAGATTTGTTGAAAAAGAAAAAGAAAATAAAGATTTTAGATATTGGATGTGGTTATGCAAGAACCTTGCTTGAATTAAAAAGAAGATTTGGAGATAGGATTGAGATTTATGGGATTAATTATGAAAAAAGATGGACTTTGAAGATAATTAAAAAATATGCTTTGTGTAATAAATTGTTTTCTATAAATGAGTTGGGAAAAAATCTTCCTAAACTTTATATTGGTGATGCAGGTAAGAGATTGCCTTATGCAAGTAATTATTTTGATTTTATAATAAGTGTTGCAAGTGTTCAATATATTTCTAATAAAGCTAAGTTTTTAGAAGAAGTTAATAGGGTTTTGAATGAAGGAGGGGTTGCAATAATTGAAGTTCAAGAAATTAAAAGAAAATATCCTTTAGAACATAAGAATCTGTTTGAAATTTGGAAGAAAGATAAAATTATTCTTTTTAAAGATTATATTAAAAAATTTAAAAATATTAAATTTAGAAAAAGTAAGTGGGGAGGAAGTTGTAGTGTTGTTGTGATGAAAAAATCTAGAAATTTTAAACTTAATTTAAAACTAATTGCTTTTTATGATTTAAATGAGATTTATTCTGAGTGGTGGGGTGTAAAAGGAGTTTTTGTTGTGAAGTAAAGATGAAAAATAAAATAACTTTGAGAAAGCTGAAGAAATTCATAAGAGAGTTAGAAAAAAGAAAAATAAAATATATGATTATAGCTGGATTTGCAATTGATGGAAAAAAAGGTTTTATTTCAAGGGAACATGAAGATATTGATGTTTTATGTGCAAAAGAAGATAAGCGAAAAGTTGAGGAATTGATTATTGGTTTAGAATATAATAAAGAAAAATATAATGATCTTTATAAATTAAAGAATAAAAAAGGTGTTAAGGATGTGGATTTATGTTTAGTAAGTGAAGAAGGTGATTTTGCTGTTACATATGGAAAAATTGCTATTACGAAATTTCCAAAGAAATTATTTGATAATCCTCAAATAGGTAGATTAGGAGATTTAAAATTTAAAATTGCCCAAAATGAATTATTAAAGACTTGGGGTCAATATTCTAAAAAAGAAGATGATGTTTGTTATGTTAAGAGATTAAAAGCTGATGAAAAGATAATGAAGAAAATAAAAAGAGAATTGAGAAAATAAACTGGG
>CAYRKK010000060.1:0-6691 GCA_964424875.1 Candidatus Woesearchaeota archaeon | reverse complement strand
TTTTTGAAGATGGAAATCAAAATTTTAGAGCTCAAATTGAGACTTATTGTATGATTAACAGACCTACAAATTTTGATCAGTGTGTTGAAGATTATGGAATTAAAACTGTTTCAAAAACAACTGCATTTTTAACTGCTAAAGAGAAAATTGTGAATATTTTTGCAAATAATATTTATGTTCTTATTTTCACGTTGGTTTTTTCCTTGATTTTTGGTGCCGGAGCTATTTTTATTTTAGCTTGGAATGCTAGTGTGATTAGTGCTGCTATTGGAATTTTTTCAGATTCAAGTTTAGCTAATTTGCCTTTAGGCTTAGCAAGATATATGATTCATGGAATTCCTGAAATTTTAGCTTATTTTGGAGGTGCTTTAGCAGGAGGAATAATCAGCATTGCAGTTATAAAACACGATGTTAGAACAGAAAAGTTTTGGATAATTTTGCAAGACTCATTAAATTTAATAATTTTTTCAGTTGTAATTTTATTTATTGCAGCTTTAATTGAGGTGTTTGTAACACCTGTGTTATTTTAATTAAGAAAATGGTAAAATATATATGTAAAAATTGCAATTATAGATTTGATGCAGAAAATCCTCAGGAATGTAATTTTTGTGGAATGGAATGTATTGAAAAAGAAAAAGATGCAGGAGAGTTGTTGAGAGAGATTGAGATGTTGTTTAGGTGATTTAATTAAGAGGATATTTTAATCCTTTATATAACTTAAAAGAATATAATTAAATCATTGAAGATAAATTTAAAAAGCCTTTATTGTAATTAGAACTAATGGAAGGGGAAAACAGAACAGAGGTTTGGAATAAGGAACCTAAAAATAAAAAAGAATATGAAAAAGACTCTTTAGAAATAAGAAAAGAAAAAGTAATTGGGTTTTTAAAAAAATCTCAGATATGGGTTATTGGAATCTTAATTATTGCTCTAATTTTAGGAATTTATATTAGAAGTCTTCCGATGACAGATCATGGAGGGAGGCCTGGTTTATGGGATGTCACTACAAATACCTGGACATTAGGTCCTGATTTAGATCCTTGGTTATTTTTAAGATATGCAAAAATAATTGTTGAAGAAGGTTCTTTACCTAAAATAGATTATATGAGGAATGTTCCTTTAGGATTTGACACTTCACTGGAGTCTATGTTACTTCCATATATGATTGATTGGACATATCATTTTTTAAATATATTTATGAATCCGAGTATTGAATTTGCAGGAGTTATTTTTCCTGTAATAATGTTTGGTTTAACAATAATTTCTTTTTTCTTGTTTGTTAGAGAAATATTTATTAGAAAATCTCAAAAAAGCAAACAAAAAGCAAATATTATAGCATTGATTTCAACTTTTTTTATGATTGTTATTCCTGTGTTTTTATCAAGAACTGTTGCAGGAATTCCTGAAAAAGAATCTGCTGGTTTCTTTTTTATTTTTCTTGCTTTTTATTTATTTTTAAAAGCATGGAAATCTGAAAAATTAAAAAATGCTATTATTCTTGGAATTTTAGCAGGTCTTACAACAGGAGTAATGGGATTGGTGTGGGGCGGATTTTCATATATTTTTGTTCCCATAGGATTAGCTTGCTTAATAGCATTTATCTTGAATAAAGTTCATAAAAAAGAGTTTATAGTTTATAGTTTATGGGTTTTAATTTCTATTCTCTGGATTCCATTATTTTCAAATAGGTATTCTTTTGAATCAATGTTCACTTCTCTTGTTTCAGGTCCTGCTTTTGTTGTATTTTTAATTATAATAATTCATTATTTAGTGTGGAATACAAAAATATCAGAAATTAAATTTTTAAGAGAATCAAAAATACCAAAGACATTTATGACATTTATTATCTCTTTTTTTATTATCTTAATTTTTGTTTTTATTTTATTTGGGCCTAGTTTTGTTTTGGATAAAATAAACTCAGTCCATCAGATGATGTTTAAACCAGTCACTGGAAGATGGAACATCACAGTAGCTGAAAATAGACAGCCTTATTATACAGAATGGGCAGGTAATTTTGGACCATTTATTAATAATATTCCTGTTTCATTTTGGTTATTTTTTACTGGTTCTGTTGTTCTTTTTAAAAAAGCTTTAAAAAAAATAAAGAAAAAAGATTCATGGATTTTAACAGGTCTTTATGTCTTGCTACTCCTTGGATTAATATTTTCAAGATATTCAGGTTCAAGTATTTTAAATGGAGAAAATTTTATTAGTAAATTTTTTTATTATGCTTCTGGTTTATTATTCATAGGATATTTTACTTATTTAATTATGAAATATTATAAAGAAGGGGATAATAGTTTTGAAAAAATAAGATTTGAGTATTTAGTTTTGTTCAGCCTTTTTCTCTTAATTTTATTTAGTGTTAGAGGTGCTGTAAGATTAATAATGGTTTTAGGACCTATTGCACCAATCTTTGTTGGTTTTTTAATTGTTGAGTCTATTGAAAAATTTAGAAAAACAAAAGACGAAACTTTTAAGATTATTTTGGGGTGTTTTGTTATTTTAATTATATTAATGAGTTTTTTTGTGTTTTTTGGAAATCCTATTACTAAATCTCCTGGATTTTATCAAACTATTAAAGCACAAGCATATAGTTTTGTTCCTTCTGCTTATAATTTACAGTGGCAAAAAGCAATGAAATGGGTTAGAGATGAAACTCCTGAAAATGCAGTTTTTGGGCATTGGTGGGATTATGGTTATTGGGTCCAAAGCATTGGAAACAGAGCAACTGTTTTAGATGGGGGCAATGCTATAGGATTTTGGAATTATTGGATGGGAAGATATGTTTTAACAGGAGATAACCAAAAAGATGCATTAGAATTTTTATATTCTCATAATACTACTCATCTTTTAATTGATTCAACAGATATTGGTAAATATACTGCTTTTTCAAGTATTGGAAGTAATTTGGAATATGACAGGTATTCTTGGTTTGGAACTTTTTTATTAGACAAGAAACAAACTCAAGAAACAAATAATGAAACTATTCTTATTTATCCTGGAGGTGTATCCTTAGATGAAGATTTAATTATTGAAAAAGATGGCAAGGAGATTTTGCTTCCAAGGCAAGGTGCAGGGGTAGCTGCTATTGTTATTCCTCAAAAGAATATTGAGGAAGGTATAAAATTCGGACAGCCTTATATAATTGCAGTTTATCAGGGTATGCAGCATAAAATCTTTTTGAAATACTTACATGTTGGGGGAAAATTTTATGATTTTGAAGAAGGAATTGAAGCTTGTGCTTATATTTTTCCAAGATTAGACCAGCAAGGGCAAGGACTTAATAAAAATGATTTTGGAGCAGCTTTATTTATTTCTCCCCGTTTATTCAGAGGAATATTATCACAAATTTATATTTTAGAAGATCCTTTGAATAAATTTTCAAATTTTAAAATAGCTCATGTAGAAAGTGCTTTTATAATAAATGAACTAAGAAATCAAGGACTTAATTTGCCTGAATTTGTTTATTATCAGGGAATTCAGGGACCTATTAAAATATGGGAAGTGGAATATACAGGTGAAGAAGAAGTCCAAGAAAAATATTTAGATAGAATCGCTTCAAATCATATTAGCTGGAAATTGTGAAAGTTTAATATAACTAATTTTAAAAACATAGTTTTTTTAATTAATTATGGAAATTTTGTTATTTACATCAATTTTGATTAGTTTTATTTTAACTTTGTATACCTTGCCAAAATGGAATAAAAAATGCAGGCAAGTTGGATTTTTATGGGAAGATATGAATAAATACAATTGTGTAAAAAATGTAGCTGCTTCAGGAGGCATTGTAGTTATTATGTCTTTTGTTTTAGGAGTTTTATTTTATATTGCTATTAGGACTTTTATATTTAATTTAGATGGGGCAAGCTTAAGTATATTTGCTTTGTTAAGTGTTATCCTGATTTTAGCGATTGTTGGTTTTGTAGATGATGTTTTAGGCTGGACATTTAAAGGTTTATCAACAAGATTTAGATTGTTTCTTGCATTTGTTGCATCTATCCCACTAGTAGTAATAAATGCAGGAGTTTCAAAAGTTGGTATACCTTTTTTTGGAAGTTTTGAATTAGGGATTATCTATCCATTAATTTTAATCCCAATTGGGATAGCAGGAGCAGCAACAACTTATAATTTTTTAGCAGGTTTTAATGGATTAGAAGCTGGACAAGGAGTTATAATCTTATCATTCTTATCTTTTATTGCATATATTACTGGTTCCTCTTGGTTATCCCTAATTGGATTATGCATGGTTGCTGCTTTGATTGTTTTTTATTTTTACAATAAATGTCCTGCAAAAGTTTTTCCTGGAGATGTTTTAACTTATTCTATTGGGGCCTTGATTGCGGGAATGGCCATCTTAGGAGATTTTGAAAGAATTGCAATTTTTGTTTTTATTCCTTATATTATTGAAACTATTTTAAAGTTAAGAGGAGGTTTAAAAAAACAGTCTTTTGGTATTCCAAAAGAAGATGGGAGTTTGGAATTACCCTATAATAAAATTTATGGGCTTACTCACCTTGCTATATTAATTTTAAAGAAATTTAAAAAAAGAGTTTATGAAAAAGATGTTGTTTATTTAATTTTCATGTTTCAGATAATAATATGTCTTTTAGCTTTGATTATATTTAATAAGTATTTATTTTTGTAATACCTATAATCTATAAATTACAAGAACTGGCTGTTGCTGATTAGCATCTGCAAAATAAGCTTGTACTGCTGTAAAATTATTTTCTTGAGGATATGGGTACATCCATTGTTCGTGGGGTTCATGTATTGATATTATAAAAAATTTAATTTTAGGATTTGAAGAAATAAGAGATTCAAATTCCTCTTTATCACGAGGTGTAGCCAATACTGCTCTTTCAGAATAATATTTAATTTGATGAGGACTAAGTGATAAGATTATATCAGAAGGTTCTGAATTTCCTTTTAACCATAATCCTGCTTGTTTAAGTTCTATATAAGAAGATATCTTACTTTTAATTAATGTATCTGTATTTTTTAATTGTAAAAACATTATAGAACTTAGTAAAATCATTAAAAGGATTATTGCAATTATTTTATTATTTTTTTTAATAAGATTATAAGATTTTGAGAGAAAAGCTCCTGATATAATTAGTATTGCTGGATAAGCATTCATAACATACCTATTTTCTACACCTCCTAAGGCAGTACTAATAATAACAAATGGGACTAAGAATAATAAAAGTAAGAAAAAATCTCTTTTTAATTTAAAATCCTTTCCTTTAATTAAAATATCAAATCCTAAAATTAATTTATACATTGAAATTAGGCCTAAATAAAAAAATATTAAAAGAGGCCATGTTAAATTAAACTTGAATAAAGAAGAATAAGATATAATATTATTAAATCCACTTATTAAAGCATTTCCTTCAGGAGCATTTAATTTTCCTGATTCTGTAATAATAAAAACACCAAACTGGACATATCCCCATATAATATAGGGAAGAAGCACAAGTATAAATATAATTCCTGCAATCCAGTATTCTTTTCTTTTTAGAATACTTAATTTTTCTGTCACTAAAACAAAAATAAAAAACACAAATAGAAAAGTAGCAGTGGTAATCCTCATTAGAGTTCCAATCCCAATTACTACAGCTCCAAGATAAAGGATTTTATTTTCCCTTTTTTTTATATATCTAAAAAATAGATATGCAGAAAAAACAAAAAAGGTCATTGAGGGTAAATCAACCATTACCCTGTAAGTAAAAAATAAAGCTAAGGAAAAAATAGACATTAAAAATGCGCAAATTAAACCAACTTTCCTATTATAAAGTTCTTTTCCAAGAAGATACATTCCCAAGACTGAAGCGAATGAGAGTGAAAAAATAAATACTCTTGCTAAAAATTCTCCAGAGCCTATTTTAAAAAAGAGGGCTATTATTAAAGAAAATAAAATAGGCCTTACTGAATGGAATTCATAATCTATCCCAAATGCAAAAGCTCTTGCCATGTTTAGATATTCTGAAGCATCCCACCAAACTGCCTGACCTTTTGTTAAATAAAAATAATACAAACGAATTGCAAAGGCTAATATTAATAATAGGGTAAGGATTAAATTATTTGGTTTTTTTAACCATATTGTTAATTTTTCAATTCTTTTGTTTAGTAGATTATTTTGTTGATTAATTAATTTTTCTGCTGAAAGTTGTCCTGATGAATTTTTTTGAATAAATGAAGTTTCATTGTTTTCCATTGTTATGAGTAGAAGAAAGGGTTTTTATAGATTTTCCTGATGTAATTTATATATCTTATCTAAAAATAATGTTACCTTGACAACTAACCTAAGTTTTAAGGAATGCTTAGATTTTATAAAAAAACTAAATGAAAAGAAAAGAGATTATAACTAGGGAGATGGGGGAAACTAAATTTTTAGGAAGAAGTTTCATAAAACTCCTTGATATTATCTACCACATAATAAATCTGTTCTTTTGTTAATTCAGGATAAATTGGAAGTGAAAGTACTTCTTTTGCATATTTTTCTGCTATTGGGAAACTTCCAATAGTGTAGCCTAATTCTTTGTAAGCTTCTTGAAGATGAATAGGATTAGGATAATGTATTCCAGTATCAATTCCTTTTGATTTGAGATATTCTGCTAATTTATCTCTTTGTTTAAATTTTATAACATAAAGATGATAAACATGTTTATAAAAAGGTTTTTTTTGAGGA
>CAYRKK010000059.1:0-6701 GCA_964424875.1 Candidatus Woesearchaeota archaeon | reverse complement strand
CACTCCCAAAAATTCACCCAACCAAAACTTTAAAAACCATTCCCCACACAATTTATCATGCCAAAAACAAAAAAAACACAAGAAGTAAAAAAACCAACATGGTTAAAATACACAGAAGAAGAAGTAAAAGCAATAATCTCAAAACTATCAAACAAAGGATTAACATCTGAAAAAATAGGGCTTGTTCTTAAAGACCAATATGGAATTCCAGATGTAAAAATCTATGATTTTAAAATAAAACAAGTTTTAGGAGAAAAATTTCAAGAACCAACAACTTTAAACCTCGACGCAAAACTTCAAAAAATTATCAATCATTACAAAAAAAATAAACAAGACAAAAACGCAGAACGTTCTCTAATAATTACAAAAGCAAAATTAAAAAAAAGACAAGATTATCAAAAAAACAAAAACAAGTAATTAATTAGTGACAACCGATTCTAATAATCTTTTTAAACTAATTTATTGTTAATATTATTAATCCAAACTAACAAACAGCTACAAAACAATTAAAAATAATCTAAAAAAGAGGATGATAAAAAATATTGAGCATTATATTGAAGATTTTTCAAACCTTCTTTTAGAAAAAATAAAAAATAAAAAAATTCATGTGATAAGTCATTTTGATACAGATGGAATAACTTCTGCATCAATTTTTTCAAAAACATTAGAAAGACTTCATGCTCAATTTTCAGTTAAAATAATTAAACAATTAGATAATGAAGAAATAGGAAAATTTCCAGATGATAAACTTATTATCCTTCTTGACCTCGGTTCAGGAAATCTAGATCTCTTATCCAAAATAAAAAATGAAATTTTGATAATAGATCACCATGAATTAAAAACTAACCCTCCAAAAAATCTAGATATTATAAATCCTCATCTAATAAAAAATGGAGAAGATTTATGTTCAGCAGAACTAACATATCTTATCTCTAAATCCTTATCCCAAGAAAACAAAGACCTTGCTTATCTTGCAATACTTGGGATGGTTGGAGACACTATGGAAAAATATATTAATAAAACAAGAAACCAAATTATAAAAGATGCAGAGGTTATAGTAAAAAAAGGAGTTTTAATTTATCCTTCAACAAGGCCCTTAGACAAAGCATTAGAATATAGTTCTCGTCCATTTATTCCAGGAGTAACAGGGGATTCAAAAGGCACTTATGAATTATTAGCAGAAGCAGGTATTGAAAAAATGGGAAAAAAACATAAAGCACTTATTGACTTAAGTGAGCAAGAAATGAAAAAATTAACAACAGCAATAATGCTTAGATTATCTACAAAAGAAACTTCAAATTATATTGGTAATTTATATTTAATGAAATTCTTTAATAAGATTGAAGATGCACGAGAACTCTCAGCAATAATAAATGCATGTAGTAGAATGGATGAACCAGAAACAGCCTTAATGCTATGTTTGGGAAATAGTAATGCAAGAAAAAAAGCAGAAAGAATTTATGTAAAATACAGGCAACATATTATCTCAGGATTAAAATATATTAATCAAAACGGAAATATTCAAGGAGAACATTATGTAATAATAAACGCAAAAGATTATATAAAAGATACTATAATTGGAACCCTTGCTTCAATACTCTCATTTTCCTCAATTTACAAAGAAGGAACAATAATCATAGCGATGGCTTACAATGGCAATAAAATAAAAGTTTCAACTCGTATGGCAGGAAGAAATATAAAAACAAAAAGAAACCTAAAAAAATTAATGGATTCAGTAACATATACTCTTGGAAATGGAAATTCAGGAGGGCATAAACAAGCAGCAGGATGTACAATTAAAAAAGAAGATGAACAAAGATTTATTGAACTTATTCAAAAAGAATTAGAAGTTGAAATGATTAAAGTCTAATCAAATCCAATTATCTGTTCTTCACCTAAACAAACAACACTAACCTAAATTATTTAATTTAGGACATTAATAATTAATTAAAAATTTTATCTTCTTAAAATTTAACAATCTAAAATAACCTACCAAAATCTTTAAAAACCCCTTTCTATCTATCTTTTCATGGGAAGATACAAATATAGATTCATAAAAATAAGATGTCCTAATTGTAAAAACGAACAAATTATATTTGAAGGAGCAACAACAAAAGTTCAATGCTTAATTTGTGATACAATTATGGCTGAGCCTAAAGGGGGCAAAGCAGATATAAAAGCAAGAATTGTTGAAGTTTTGAATTAGACTCTTAAACAACAATTCTTAAAAACTAATTCTTATTTAAAAAATCATGAATAAAGCATTTTTTATTGATAAAGACGGAGTAATTGTAGATAATTCTAAATATCCAGACGTCATTCCAACTCACAAAATTTTAAAAAATAAAATAATAAAAGGTTTAAAGCACATAAAAAACAAAGGATATAAAATAATAATAATTTCAAATCAACCTTGGATTTCTAAAAACAGACTGAGTTTAGAAGAAACCCACATTATTTTCAAAACTCTTTTAATTAAATTAAAAAACTTAGAAATAGAAATAGATGGATATTTTTTCTGCCCACATCAATCTTCAGATAATTGTGATTGTAAGAAACCAAGTCCAAAAATGATTCTTCAAGCTGCAAAAAAACATAATATAGATTTAAAAAATTCCTTTATGGTAGGGGATATGAGAAAGGATATTTTAGCAGGAAAAAATGCAGGAACAAAAACAATCCTAGTTTTAACAGGGAGAGGCAAAGATTTTATAAACAATGGAGAAGATTATATTATAAAAAATTTAAATGAAATAAAAAAAATAATTTAAATGAGAAATCAAAAAGTAAACCCTAATTTTAGAAAACCCTTGGAAAAATTAGAAGAAGAAATTGGAACAAGATTAATAACTAATACTAGAAAACCTTCAATAGTAATTCCATTAAGAGGAATTGAAAAAATAAATTCCATATCTGTTTTTAGTAAGGGGGTTTTTGAAAGATTGTTAAGAAAAGTTCCATTAAAAAATCAGGATGAATTCCCATATCTTGATGCAAAAATAAAAGTTTACAAAATATCTCCAAGAGGAGCAAGAACAGGACAAAGATTTGTTTCAAAAGAAAAAATTAATGGATTAATGAAAGGATTAGAAAAAAGAATTTTTAGAGATTATTTTATTGAAGGTTTTTCAGGAATCCCTCCAATAATAGTGAAAGGAATCAATCAAGAAGGAGAAGATGCAGTCTCTTTTTATAGCCCTCCCATAATTGAAGTCGCAAATGGAGAAGGAGTTTTCTTAGATGGAGCTCATAGGGGGTATATAGCAGAAATAACAGGAACTTCAATATATGCAGTTCATATTTTTGGAGTAACATCTCCTCTTCCATTCATGCCCATAGACTGGGATGAAGTAAAATTAATAAAAGGAAAATTACCTATAGAACAAAGATATAAAGATTTAAGAAAAGAATACTTTAGAGATCTTTCAACAATAGGGATTGATGGATAATCTCCCATCAAAACCTTTATAACCTCCCAACCCAGTATTTTTCTATGGAATCAAAAAAACAAGAACTAGAAGAAGGACAAATAGTCTTATGCACAGTTGAAAAAATCCTAGGAACAACAGTGTTTGTAAAAATAGAAAATAATGGAGAAGGAACAATAACAACTTCAGAGATATCTCCAGGAAGAATCAGAAATCTAAGAGATTATGTGGTTCCAGGTAAAAAAATTGTATGTAAAATATTAAACATAAGAGACAATAAAATTTATTTATCATTAAGAAGAGTAAAACAAAATGAAAAAAAAGAACTTTTAGATAAAATAAATAAAGAAAAATCATACAAATCAATTTTAAAAACAGTTCTCTCTCAAGAATCAGAAAAAATAATTGAAAAAATAACTCAAGATTATTCAATTATAGATTTTTTTGAACAATTAAAAACAAACTCTAAACTAATAAACAAATATGCAAATAAACAACAATCAGAAAAAATTCTTAAAATTCTTAAATCAAAAAAAGATAAACCTAAAGAAATAAGGCAAATCTTCAAACTTTCAAACAAATCTCCAAATGGAATCATAATAATCAAAGACATCCTTCAAACAGCATTCAAAAACTCTCAATCTAAAATTAATTACCTTGCAGCAGGAAAATATGCTCTAACAATCACAGGCCCTGATTTTAAAAATATTAAAACACAAGTTTATCAAATTCTTAAAAAAATTGAAAAACAAGCTAAAAAACAAAAATGTGAATTCTCTATAGAAAAAAGTTAAATTTAGACTCTTAAAAACTTTCACCCAACTATTGTCACCCCTATCAAATAATAACAATAGTAACATTTATAAACCTAAAACACCTATAAAAACTATGGAAAACAAAGAAATTTTACCATCCATAATCAAGCACAAAAAAAAGATTTTTTTAGTTTTAACTTTAATAAAAATTCCTTTACTAATCTATATAATTTCAATATTAGTAACTGTTCCAGCAATAACTGCTATAAATACAGAGTATAATACAATAAAAGGAGCACATAGAGGAGATTCTGTTGAAAACTTTGAAAATACATTAGAAGCAATAAAAAATGCAACAGAAAATCAAGAATATAATTTTATAGAATTTGATATTCAATATACAAAAGACAAACAAAGAATCCTTTTCCATGATATATCCTTACTAAGAACAACAGGAAATTCAGAATCAATTGAAAATCTTACTTACAATGAACTTCAAGAATTAACTTCTTTTAATATTCCAACTTACAAACAAGCAATGGATACTATTGAAAACAAAAAGAAAATAAATATTGAAATAAAATCACAAGGAAATTTTGAAGATGATAAAGAATTACTTGATTTTACAATTCAAGACTGCAAACAAAGAGGAATTATAAACAACATAATGATAAGCTCTGTTTCAAGAGAAGTAATTGAATACTCAAAACAAAAATACCCTGAAATAAAAACAGGAAAAATATACTGGATACTTTCATCAACCTATCTTCCTTTTGATTTTTTAACAGAAAATCTTTATCAAGATATTAATGAAATGCAAGCAGATTACATAATGCTCCATGGTGCAAACATTAACAACATGTCTGACTTAATAGAACAAAAACCCAAAGATAAAACACTTTGCTTTTGGTATTTTAATAATGAAATGTATATTCTCCAAAAAGATAATACAGATGGGATGTGGTGAGGGATAAACCAAATAATTAAAATGACAAAACCAACTTTTCAACAATATGTAAATAAAAAAGCACAAGGATTAGTTGAAGATATAAAAAGAGAGAGAGACAAACCTTCTTTGACAATTGGAAGAGATTTTGATGATTTTTATAATAGATTAAAAATATTTATTAGATTAGCAAATCAAGTTAGACCTAATGAATCTTACATTAATTATCTTCAAGAATCAGATGAAATTATTAGAGAGTATTACAGATTTTAATATTCAAAACAACTTCTTCTGAACCCCATTACTAAAACTTTTCTCAGAACTAAAACCACTCTCTCCAACCTGATCTACTTTCTCATCAAAACTATCATTCACCTCTTCATCCATCAAAGCAACCCCATACTCTCCATCATAACCAGGTTTAACTTTTATCTTTCCATCCCTATTCCTTAAAATCAAATCCACCAAACTAGAATCAACAACTCCTTTCAAATCCTCTTCACCAACATTTAACAAAATCTCAAATTCATTTCCAAACTTATCAATTAACTTATTATAAACCTCCCAACAAGATTTAGTATTCATTCCTTTTCCAATACTTAAACTTATTATCTCATGCAAAGGTAATAAAGTATAATATTTTTTCTTTTCTTTATAATCTCCATTACCTAAACCACTTAACTCTTCAACCCTATTATCAACACCAATAACAAGCCCCTTACCACATTTAGGACAAATATTATTTAATTCTTTACTTTCTTCAGGACTACAACTAAAACCACAATTAGCATGCCCATCAAAATGATATTTTCCATAAGCAGGATCAACTTCAATTGTTCCAATAAAACTATTCTCCCTTATTTGGTTTAATATTAAATCATAACTCAATTCCTTCAAACTATCTAAACTACTTATGTCAAAAATTGTAGCTTCACGACCAAGCCTCCAAGGCCAAAAAGAATGTAAATCAGAAGAACTAATAATACTAATATTTTTTTCATCTAATTCTTTAATTTTCCAATTCATTGCAGGATCACTAGAAATCCCTGTTTCAATAGCATGAATTCTATCAACTTTATCTTCAAAAGCTTCTTCTAAACTATCATAACCTCCTTTACTTCCAAAAACTCCAAACCAAGGAGTCCAAGCATGTGCAGGAATTACTTCAATTCTTTCATCAATCTCTTCCATCTTAGCAGCAAAATCCCTGCAACTAATTTTAAAAATAGGTCTTCCATCATAATCTCTTCTACCTTTTGTATCCAACCAACTATTAATCTTATCAACAACTTCTAAACTAGGAGCTAAATAAACTAAATGAACCCTACGCCCTTTTCCATAATGAGTATAAATCAAACTTATTTCAGAACTTAAAATAAATGGAAACTTACCTTCACTATCCTCATACCATAATATTCCATTCTCCTCTTTTAACTTTTCCCTTATCTCACTTAACCATTCATTATGTGTAAAATCACCTGTTCCTAATAAATCCAAACCCTTTACCCTGGCCCACTTAACTAAATTACTAATATTCAAATCCTTACTACATGCTCTTGAAAAACGAGAGTG
>CAYRKK010000058.1:0-6787 GCA_964424875.1 Candidatus Woesearchaeota archaeon | reverse complement strand
TTTATTATTAGAAATAATAAATTAATTGAGTTCAATTAATTTGGGATGGAGCTCACTCTTTGAATTTTTTTATTTTTTATTGCTCCAAATGGGTTTAATATCCCGGAGCTTGCTCCGATGGTGGGAGGTTATCCCATTTGGAGGCTTAAAAATACCCACAGCTTGTTGCGTGGGATTTTTATTTTTGAAATTTTAATATTTAACAAAACCAAAAAAATTAAATACACCTTTAACTTATAAAAAGAATGGAAAAAGATGATGATTTGGAATTAGATGAATTTGAAGAAGGTGAAGAAGAAGATGATGGAGATTTTGATGAAGAGAGTGAAGAATTAAATAAAGAATCTGAATCTCCTGAACTTGAGAATATTATAAATGAAACTTCTAGTACACCTTTTTTTAGGTCGAGAAGTGTTCAGGAAATAACACCAAGTTTAGAACCTATTGAAAATTTAGAACAAGGCGTAAGATTTGTTAGAATGGAAGGAGGAAATGAAGAACAAGAAAATACTTTTGTTTATGAAAATCAAAAAGGGAATAATGAAAGCAATTATGCTGAGAGTGATGCTTATCAACAAGCAGGTAATGTTAATTATGAAGCAGAAACTTCTGGATATCCAAAACAAATAACAGGTATGAATCAAAATATTTCTTCAAGACAATCAGACACTTTTAGACCTTCTGTTGAATCAGGTCAAGGGACAGGTGGAAGTGGGGAGAGTATGGGTGAAAGAAGAGATTATGAATCAGAAAGAGAAAAACAATCAAGAAAAGAAGCAAAGAAATGGTGAGGTGTTATAAGAGGCTGGCGAGCGTGAGTGAGCTAATTAGGAGGATTTTAATACAAAACTCAAAAACCAAAACTATTTAAGTTTTAAATAATCTTTAATTATATAATAAATTGAAAAAAGAGAGAATTATTTTAAATAAAAATGGCATCATACACAGAAGCAATTTATCAAGGAGCAGGTGATTTTACTAAACCTACTTATTATACTCCTCCAATTAATTATAAACCTCCTGTTGGAGAACTTGGAATATCTTTAGATCCAAGAACAGCAAATCAATTAGGATTGCTTAATAATTCTACTTTAAATACAGGAACAAAACATGTTGAAATTCAGGGTCTAACTCCAGGAGTTTGGGAATCTGTTCCAGAACAACATTTAGATGAAATGAAAAGATCTTTAAAATTAGCAGGAACTAAGCCTTCTCTTCATGGACCATTAGTTGAAGCTTCTGGAATTGGTGAAAAAGGATGGACAGAAGAAAACAGAGTTGGAGCTGAAAAACAATTAGAATCAGCTGTGATTAGAAGCAATAAATTAGATCCTGATGGAAATATTTCAGTAACTGTTCATACAACAGCACAACTTCCTGAATTAAAACCTCATATAAGAGTAGAAAAAGAAGGAGGAGGAGTAGAAGATATACAACAAGGACTATGGGTTGTTAATGAAGAAACAGGTCAGTTTGATATGATAAAACCTGAAACTAGATATTTTCCAGAAGAAATTAAACCAGGAGAAAAAACTCAATTTAAAGGAGAGCAAATTAAGTTTGAAGCAGAAAAAGAATTAAAAAGAAGAAATGATGAAATTTGGACAGAAACTCTTTCAGGAATAAACAGGTCTGCTGAGTTTGGTGAGCAGTCTTTGGAGAGTGTTAAGAGATCCATAATACAAGCAGGACCTCAACAAATAACAAAAGATGAATTACCTGAAAAAAAGAAACTTGCAGAAAAACTAATCTCAGATGTAACAAAAGGAATGGCAGGTGAATTAAATATGGATTTATTAAAAAAACAAGGTCCTGAATATAAAGAGCTTATTGATGATGTTCAAAGAGGACTAACCCACAGTCAAATCTATTTAAGAGATTCTTATAGGAGTATGAAAAATTTATTTGATAAAGCATATTCAAATGCAGAAGGAAAAGATAAAGATGCTTTAGAAAGATTTGCAAAAGATATAGCACCTCAAATAACTGAGAATATTATGACAGACCCTAAAAAACTAGAAGACCTTAGACAAATTGTTGATACAGGTCTTAAAACATTGCATGATATAGAAAAAACACCTAAAATGTGGAAACCTTTAGATAAATTTGTTATTGATAAATCATCAGAAACATTTGCAAATGTTGTTGAAACAGCTTATAATAAATTTGGTTCAAAGGCACCTATTTTAAATATTGAAAATCCTCCTGCTGGTTCTGGTTTAAGTACTGGTGAAGATTTGAAAAGAGTTGTTAAAAAAACAAGAGAGCAATTAGTTGAAAATTTTGTTAAGCATAAAGGAATGTCAAAGTCTCAGGCAAGTGAAATTGCTGAAAAAATGGTTGGTGCAACCTGGGATGTTGGGCATATTAATATGTTAAGGAAAAAAGGATATACAGAGAAGGATATTATTGAACAGACTAAAATTGTTGCACCTTTTGTCAAGCATGTTCATCTTTCTGATAATTTTGGTTTAGACCATACAGAACTTCCAATGGGAATGGGAAATGTTCCATTAACAGGAATGATGAATGAATTAAAAAAAGTAGGGTTTAAAGGACAGAAAATTATTGAAGCAGGGAACTGGTGGCAGTATTTTGCAGAAAATGGTGGTGGAAATCCATTTAAACCAACTATTGAAGCATTTGATTCTCCCATTTATGCAATGAAAGAAAGTGCTGGATGGAGTGAAACAGGAAAATATGGAAATTATTATTTAGGACATGGACCTGTTAATCCTCCTATTCATCATAATACTTATGGTGCGGGTTTTCAAAATCTTCCTGTTGAGTTAGGTGGTGAAATGCCTGGAGATAGAGGAAGATTTGCAGGAACTCCGAATCAGTGATTGTGATTTAATTATTATAATTAGAGATAGCATAAATTTAATAAGTTTTATTTCTTAAAACCATATGCTCTCATAGTTCAGCCAGGATAGAACACTTCGTTGCGGTCGAAGAAACCAAGGTTCAAATCCTTGTGGGGGCGTTTATCTTTGGAATTAAATCTCTTATATAAACCGAATGACTGAAAGATAGTTTAGTTCAACGTTGCGGAGGGGAGTATTCCTAAAAAGTTTACTGCTCCGGAAGGGAGTTGAACTGATAAATCTTTATAAGAGGTTTTTATGGATTTATTATGAAATTTTCAGAAAGAACTGGTTATAAAAAACCTAAAGTTGAACTACAAAAAGAAGGTATGGACAAAGATCTAAGTAATGGAATTTGGAATTGCCTAACCCTTGAAATATTTGAAAACTTCTCTGATTGGTATGGGGGTCCTAGCGAGTCAGGATATAGATCAATGAAATATTTTATAGAAAAATTATGGCTAGATTTCTTTAAGAGTACAATTGATAGAGCCCCGTATAAAAAAGATAGGTTTGTGGAACTAATAAGAAACTGGTATTTCAATTCTGATTGGTATGAAAAATATGACTTCGTTGAATTTGTTATAGAAACTCACAAAAACAAAAAAGAAGTGGAAAGATTTATCGAAAGTTTAAATAATATTTTTAAGAGAGAATTATCTGCTTATAGAGTTGTTTCATTTAGAATAACTCTTATAGTTTCAGATATTGACATTACTGAAATAGAAAAAGCTATAGAAAGCCCCATTGGTGAAGTTAATAAACACCTTGGGCGAGCGCTGGAGTTACTCTCAGATAGAAAAAATCCAGATTATCGTAACTCCATAAAAGAGTCTATAAGTGCTGTTGAAACTATGTGTAAGACAATCTCTGAAGACCCAAAAGCCACATTAGGAGATGCATTAAATAAATTAACTAAAGACGGGAAAATAAGTTTACATAAAGCTATAAGTTCCGCATTCAACAATTTATATGGTTATACAAATGATGCAGATGGGATAAGACATTCTCTAATGGAAGAAGAATCCTTAGACCAAGAAGATGCACAATTTATGTTAGTTTCTTGTTCAGCTTTCATAAATTATTTGGTAGTTAAGACTTTAAAATCGCAAGCTTAGATGAATAAAATTGGTTCAATTTTGTTTACAATTTTAGTTTGAGCAAAACGTTTGGGAGTTAATCCTAAGGATTAAGTAATCGTGAGAGCGTTTAATGCAAATCAAAATATTTATATACTATTTATAACAACCATATAACATGGAAAAAACAACTATACAAATAAATTTTGAAACTTTAGATAAACTTAAAGCTTTGAAAAATTTTGAGAGACAATCTTATGATGAAGTATTAAATGTATTAATAAACAATTGTGAAGAAGAAAGTTTAGGTGAAGAAGAAATTAATGAGATACAAAAAGGTTTAGAAGATATAAAAAGAGGAAGAGTTTATCCTATAGAATTTGTTGCAAGAGAATTAGGAATAACTTTAAGATGAAATGTTTCAAATAGAGATTACTAAAACAGCAAAAGATTTTCTTAAAAAATTACAAAAAAAAGATTTAGAAATAATTTTAAATAAAATCTACTCAATCAGGGAAAATCCTTTTAGATTTCTTAAAAGATTAAAGGGTGAAAAATTGTGGAGATTAAGAATTGGAGATTATCGTGCAATTGTGGATGTTATTGTTTTTATGAATAAGATTATTGTTGTAAGAATAGGACATAGAAAGAATGTCTATGATTAATTTTTATTAATTGAGAGTATGTTTTTCAACTCTGCCCTCTTAAACCAGTATCTATTGTGGTAGCTAAAATATATAAAATAATTCCAATAATAAAACTCCAGTAAAAAGACAATCTAAAAGCAAAAAAAAGCAAAACAAAACTAATAATTAAGATTATAACTGGAAAAACAAATTCAGGTATTCTAAATGTCATAAAATATAAAGGATTTTGATAAATATAAATTTTACGGAAGGTCTGATTATTGTATTTTAAATAAAATATCCTTAGACTTATATAAGACAGGTTAGGGAGTTGAGGGGAGTTGAGAGGATAGTAATGTAGGGTATGATATGTAAATATTAAATAAGTTTATGAAGGTTCATTTACCCCTCTTAAATTAAAACCAAGTTTTATAAAGAAAAATTATTTAAAATCTTTTAAGAGGAACAAAAATGAGTGATGATGATGAACCGCCCACGACAAAAAAGTGTGAGATACATGTTGCACAACCAGTTTTTGTGCATTGGGGAAAATACTATTGTCCGCAATGTAAGCGTTGGCATGATTTAAAAGATGGATAAAAATAATAAAAAATTAATTTGATAGATTACTTTACAATTAGGTGATTTGAATTTTTATGTCAGAAATTAAACCACTTACTTTAGTAAGTGGAATGATTTTGGTGGTTTAATTTCTGAGCATCCTAAAAACAAGGGGCTGTTACAAACCACACCCTTTAGGGTGTGGTGCCCCATTGTTTTTTTGATTTTTCTAAAGATTATATATTTTTTATTAAAAAGATTTATAAATTAAAAAAACATAATTAATCTAAGGAGGTGTAAAAAATGAAGAGAAAAATTGTAAAAAAAACAATAAATAAACCTGTTGTAAAAGCTAAATGTTATATTGGTAGGGGATGCGGATGTGAGAGTGCTGTCTATGGTTTGGGATTTATTGGTTCTGCAGTATATTATATTACTACAGCTACTGGTTTTTGGATGGGAGTTTTAGGAGTGCTAAAAGCAATTGTATGGCCTGCATTTTTAGTATTTGAATTACTCAAGTTTTTAGGAGTATAAAGAAATTAATTACAAATAATAATAAGAAAGAACTAATACAGCAATAGCAATAATCAATTCAATAGCTCCAAAGTTTCTATAATACTTGTCAGATTTTTTTGTAAAGTATTTTACAAGTGCTTTTACTTTTCCTGGAGCTAGTACAACAAATAAACCTTCAAGAATTGCGATTACTGCGATAACCATAACAACCTCTTTAATTACCATGTTTAATTAAAGAAAAGAAAGTTTAAATATCTTTGGCTTACCTTTAAAATCTTATTAAAATAAGAAGTAATTTGATAAACTATTTTTAAAATCCTTCAGAACCAAAATGCATTAACACCTTTTTAATCTCATTAATAGTCTGTTGTTGATAATCTTTATTAGACATCCTTACAAATCTTATTAACAAATCTGTTAGTTTTTCTTTATCTAATAATTTCAATTTATAACCATCTGTAATAAAATAAAACCTAAAAGATTTGTATTTAATTTCTTTAATAACAACTCCACCAAAACTACCTAATAATTTTCCTTTTTTTGGATTATCCTGAAGAGAATACATTTGCCTAAAAATTATTTTAGATTCTCCTTTAAACTTTTTTAGAATCTCGTCTTTTAATGTTTCTGCAATCATTACTCTGGCCATTTTTTATCAGCCTCTTTTATAGCATCCTCAATAGGAATAAATCCATCATCAGACATTAAAAATTCTCTTAGATGCTCTTTAACTGCTAAAGAATAAATTCTTCTAAGAATTTTATCAAAACTTTCTCCTTTTACTCCAAACGAAGAAATTTTATCTCTTGTTTCTTTACCTAATTGTATTGTTGTTATTTCCATCTTATCCATAGTAACTATGGGTACCATAGTTTATAAATTTTTGGATTATTATTTTTAAAAAATGATTTGATAGATTGGTTTACATCAAGATGGCAAAGGTTTGATATTAGTATCGCCAATGTAAAAAACCTTTTTCTCAATTATCTTAAGAATCTGTCATAAATTGCCCTGACTGCTTTCTCCCCATCTTTCTCATCAACCCCATAGACAATGCATCTCTCACTTGGCCCTTGAGAAATAAATCTTAGTATATAACCTATAGAATTCTAAAAAGGGCTAATCATTTAAAGAC
>CAYRKK010000057.1:0-7261 GCA_964424875.1 Candidatus Woesearchaeota archaeon | reverse complement strand
TATTAGCAATCTAGTGCAATACAATTATGCGATGGCGGCTTATAAATAACAGAAATTAATAAAATTTAAAACTTTGGGTTGATTGTAATTTTTAAGGATTTAGGACTATGCAAATTCTACAATACATTTATAAATATTAAAAAATTGGGAAGAATAAAGATGGCATTTAATCAAGAGATTCTAAAAAAACTTAAGAGTCAAGAGAGAAGAATACTGAAACTGGAGAATCTTGTGAAAGATTACCAAGAACCTGGAAAAATGGAGGATCAGACTTTGGAAGAAGAACCTATTGAGGTTAAGAAAAAAATAAGGAAGATGCCTAAATTATCTTTTACACAGGTTATAACATTTTTGGGTGTTATTGGAATTATTATTGGAGTTATATCTTTCTTTTTTTATGCTGTTGCAAATAACTGGATTGGAGAGACTGGACAAGTAATGATTGGAGTTTTGCTTGGATTTGTTTTGTTTGCTTTTGCATTTGCTCTTCATAAAAACAGTAGTAGCTGGTCAAACATTGTATTTGGAGGATCTTTTTTTATTGAATATATAACAATAGGAGTTGGAGTGTTAGGCTATAAAGTAATGCCAGATTATGTTGGAGTGATGTTGGCAATTATGTTTTTATTATCCTCAACATTTTTGAGTATACATTTCAAATCTAGATCAATAGCTTATTTTACACTGGTTGGAGGTTTTCTTGTTCCATTCATAACTGGCTTGTATGAATATGATTTGTTTATTATGATATTTTATACTATCTTAAGTTTTGGGCTTGTTATATTATCCTTTAATCAAAATTGGTCAGATTTAAGGTTTGTCTCTTTTATAATTTTGGGACCAATACTTCTTTTTTATACTGACAAATTTTTAAATGTGCAAATTAAAGCTATCCCATTAACTTTTTTAGTTATACTTTTTGTCATTTACCATATCGCGGCGCTTATCAACTCTTTTAAAGAGCCTAAAAAGAATATGCCAATTCTCGATTCAATAGTTGTTGTAGGATTTACAATAATATTTTTAACAATAATATATAGTATGTTTGATTGGCCGAAAGCGATATACGGTTTGTTTATCATGTTTTTCTCGATTATTTATTTAGTAGAGATATGGTATTTTAAATCTAATGAAAATAAAATATCTCCTTCAATAGTGTATTCATTACTTGGAACAGGAATTGTTACATTGAATCTTGGATTTTTTTACTTGACAGAAATAATTGATTTTAGTTATTTAATTGTTCTTTTTGCTATAGAATATGTGATATTTTCAATAATTTCAAAGAAATCTAGTGAAAAATTTTTGTATAGAATATTTTCAGTTGTATGTTTAGCTATAGTTGCAATAATGTATTTAATTATTAGTTTTGGAAAAGATATAATTTTTAAATCAACAGTAATGATGATTGTGTATCTTTGCATTGTGAGTTTATTTGTGTATCTATTTAGGAAAAATATTAATTTTAAATTAAATGCCGCTGCATTTATTATTGGAGGATTTTTATTTATCTATTCTATTTCTAAATATCTTTTATTATTTAGTATTTCTGTAGAACTTAATCAGATAATTCTTTCAATATTGTGGCTAGTTTATACATTGATATTATTTAAACAAGTTGAAACAAATGAAGGAAAATGGTTGGTTGGAATACTTCTTGGAGTTACATTGCTTAAGATTGCGTTCAAAGATCTTTTTTATCTTGAGGGGATATATAGAATCATCGGGTTTATAGTATTTGGTATCTTGCTTCTTGTTGGAGGATATTTGATGAATAAAAATGAAAAGGAATGAATATAAATTATTTCTTGCAATATTTATAATCTTATCATCTATAACTTTTGTTGCTTCGATGAATGTTTGGGAGTATGATTATGTTTCTAAGATTAAAGTTAATTGTGAAGAATACAAAGGATATACAAGGTTTGAACTTCCTGATGAGTACAATTTATTGGAATCGCCAAAGTCTTATATGGATATTGAAAATTTTATTTATAGAACCTATAATGAAGAGCACTATGTAAAGATTGATAACTGGTTTGTTAAACAGATTGAAGGCCATGATACAAGTGAAGTTGAGAAAATATTTGATAATAATTATGAAACATATCTTATTGATGAAAATAAGAACAAAATAGATTTTGTATTTGAATTGCCGGTCTCTTCTGAAGTTGATAAAATTTCAGTTGATTTGAGAGATTCTTCAATTGAAGGATTGAAAATTTATGATAAGTCTGGAAAGGAGATAAGTTTCACTTTGAATGTTGAGGATTTTCATTATGAACTTTTTTTGGATGAGCCAAGTTATACAAGTCAATTGGAATTTGTAATAGATTACAAAGATATTATAAAAATAAAAGAAATTGTGTTTTTCAATCTTGAAACCTATGAAGAGAAGTCATATGCCTATATACATGTTGATAATGATTGTATGAATGAGCATATGTTTTATTTTGGAAGGTATGGAAAATCTAATTCAAAAAGTGGATCAAAGAGTCTTCCTGTAGAGTTTGATGTGAGTATTGAAACTTTTAGAAACAGTTTGTATAATAGTGATTTTGATAAGGATACTATTGTAAATGATAATGACAATTGTTTATATGTTTCAAATAAAGATCAAAAAGATATTAATTATAACAATATTGGGGATGCGTGTGAGGATGAGGATAATGATGGAGTTGTTAATTCAATGGATAATTGCATAAATAATTATAATAAAGATCAACTTGACAATGATAAAGATGGGATAGGGAATGTTTGTGATGAAAGTGATGGAAGGTTTTTTGAAGAGAATAAGTATCTTGTATTTATTTTTGCAGGGATGATTGCAGTAATATTTTTGATAATTGCAATAGTTGTTATGAAGAGTCGAGATTAAAAAAGATTGGATAAACGCAGGTGTTCAAAAATTTGAGATTTGTATAAAAATATGCTTGAGGTTCACTGGTTGTTTTCTATATTCCTAATGAAAAGTTACTAACTATCTCAATTTTGATTTGAAGTTTATCAATCTTTGAATTTCCTAATAAAGATACTTTTATTAATAATTAATTCTTGTTAATTTTAGAGATAAAAATAAGTGAAGAATAAAATGCTACTTAAAACACATATTATGTTTGCAATATTTTTTATTTTGCTGTTTGTTCAGCATGTTAATAATAAAATGATTTTTATTGCAATGGTTTTAGTTGCTAGTGTTTTACCTGATTTAGATTCTGGTTTTTCAAGTTATGGAAGGCATTTGATTTTTAGGCCCTTGCAGTTTTTTGTTAAACATAGAGGGGTTGTTCATAGTTTTACAACTGCTGTTGTCTTATCTGTTTTAATTGCTGTTTATTGGCCTGTTGCAAGTTTTGGTTTTTTTATTGGTTATAGTATTCATTTAATATTAGATTCATTTACAAGAGATGGTATACAGCCTTTTTGGCCATTTAAATGGAAAAGCTCTGGACCTTTTGCTTCTGGAGGAAGAATTGAAGAGATTTTGTTTTTAAGTTTTATTTTTGTTAATGTAATGTTGTTTTTTGTGGAGTTTATTGTTGGTGGTTGAATATAGTAATTTTTATAAACTTGTAAGAATTATTAATAATATGGGAGATTGGAGAGAGTATATTAATTTTTATTTGGGTTTGTTTGAGAATCCTCTAACAACTGAAGAAAGTAAAAGGGTTATTACTTAAGCTGTGCAGGGAGATGGGATAATTTATTCTAATTTTAGAGAGGTGGGAAGTTTTATGGAGAATGATGAATTTAAAAGAGAAAGAGATAGATTAAATGAAATTCCTTTGCCTTAATTATAATAAAATTTATAAGAGAGTTAATCTTTGATTTATTATGAGATTAAGAAATTGGTATGAGGTTGTTAGAGTAGATTTTCCAGATATTGGAGAAGTTACTGAAAGAACTGTTAAAAATATTGTTGAAGCTGCAAGGTATGGTACTGGATATACTGTAAGAGAAGCTATGGGAAGAGTTTGGAATAGTGAAGATTATGAAGCAAGAAGAAAAAGAGTTTTGAATACTCCTTTGCCTTAATTCTATTTTTCTAAAATATATACTTTAATTAGATAATGCTTATAAGTTAATTAAGTTTTAGTTTATGTATTAAAGGTGAGTTTAAATGGTTGAAAAAAAGAAAATTGAGGAAAAGGAAAAAAAGGAGAATAAGGATGAAGATAATATGAGCACCAAGGTTGGCCTAACAAGCCCCCTTCACTTAGATAGTGAGGAAAAAGCAAAAGAAGAAAAGGGTGAAAAAAAATCTGAAAAAAAAATAAGTAAGAAAAAAGAAGAATTTGTGAAACTTTCTGATCTTCCTGGAATTGGTCCTGCTGCTGTTGAAAAACTTGAAAGTGCTGGAATATTTGATTTAATGGGTGTTGCTGTTCTTGGACCTAAGGAATTAGGTGAAATGGCTGGTTTAGGTGAAGCTGGTGCTAGAAAAACAATACAAGCTGCCAGGAAAATGATGGATTTAGGTTTTCAAGATGGTTTAGAGTTTGCTGAAAAAAGATTAGAGGTTTTGAATATTACCACTGGAAGCAAGGAGTTTGATTCTTTATTAGGTGGAAAGGGTTTGGAAACAAAGGCAATTACAGAAGCATTTGGTGCTTACGGGAGTGGGAAAACACAATTAGGTTTAAGTTTAGCTGTAAATGCTCAATTACCTTTAGAACAAGGAGGTGCTGAAGGTAAAGCAGTTTATATTGATACAGAAGGAACTTTTAGACCTGAGAGAATTAGACAAATTGCAGAAACTAAGGGTTTGAATCCTGAAAGTGTTTTGAAGAATATTTTAGTTGCTCGTGCTTTTAATTCAGATCATCAAATTTTGTTAGTAGATAAAGTTGGAGAGTTGATTAAAAATGGCGAGCCTGTTAGAGTTGTAATTATTGATAGTTTAACTGCTCATTTTAGAGCAGAATTTGCTGGCCGTGGTCAGCTTGCAGATAGACAACAGAAGTTGAATAAATATTTACATAATTTAATGAAAATGGCTGAACAGTTTAATTTAAGTGTTTATGTTACTAATCAGGTTATGTCAAATCCTGCAATGATGTTTGGAGATCCTACTACGGCTATTGGAGGGAATATTGTTGGACATGCTTGTTTGACAGGAGATAGTTTAATACAATTAGGAGATGGGAGGATAAAGGAGATTAAAAATATGAAACAAGAAGAGATTATGTCTGGAGATTTTAAGGATATGAAGATTAGGAAATGTGATTCTGAATTGGTTTTCGTTAATCCAGATGTTGATAAAATACATAATATTCAAACAACCAATCAAATAAAATGTTCCAAACTTCACAGATTTTTTACAATAGAGGATTTTTCTTTTGTTGAAAAAGAAGCTAAAGATTTAAAAGAAGGAGATTTTATTGCTCAAGCAGGAAGAATTAATATTAAAAGTGAAGAACAAAAGTTGCCTTTGATTAATGTTAGGAAGATCGGAAAATTATCAGAAAAATCTTCTGGAAAAGTAAAGAAAGAGTTGATGATGAATGATGTTGCTAGAAATGAAATATGCAAGAAAATTGGGATTACTCCTAGGCAATTTAGGAGAGTCTTGAATCAAAATTATCCTACTTTAATTAATGTTCTGAATAATTTGCAAAATTGTTTTAATGGTTTACAATTAGAAGTTTTGCCAGTTTATACTTATAAACATAAAAATATGATTATGCCTTTTGTTATGGGACCAGAACTTTCTCAGATTTGTGGATATTTTTTAGGTGATGGAAATTTTGAAGAAAGGGGCCTAAGATTTAGGGACGAAAGATTAGGGGTTCTTAATTCTTATAATATTTTATTTAAAGATTTATTTAAAAGAGAAGGAAAGATTACAAAAGTAAAGGATAAAAATTGTTTTAGTTTAAGTATTAATTCAAAAGAGATTTCTGATTTTTTTAGGTTGATTATTCCAGATGTTTTGAATATTGTTGCAAAATCAAAAATTGAAGTTGTTAAAAATTTTATTAAAGGTTTTGTAGATGCTGAAGGTCATATTGATAAAAAAAGACCTAAGATAACTGTTGCTCAAAAGGAAAAACAAATATTGAAATATTTACAATTGTTTTTATTAAGATTAGGAATAAGAAGTTTTTTGAGGTTTGATGTTGGTAAAAAGAGAATGTCTAATCTTTCAATAAGGGATAGAAGTTTGAAAGATTATTTACAGATAGGATTTACAGCTTTAGATAAACAAATACAGTTATTGGGATGGATGGATTATATTAATAAAACATATAGTAAGGAGATGATGCCAATTAAAAGAAAGGATTTGTGGAAGTTGATTGTTGATGTAGGTTTGTTACCTTCTTTAGTTATTAAATCAAGACCTGAAAATTATAAATGGGTTAATAGGAGAGAGTTAGAAAATGCTTTGAAAGCTATGATGAATATTGAAATTAAAGACAGGCAAATTAAACAGAAAATAAATTTCATTTTTAAGTTGTTAAGTTCTGATTTTAGATTTGAAAAAATTAGGAAAATAGAGATATCTGAGAATAAGGATAAGGAATTATTTTATGATTTTTCTGTTCCTAAAAATGAAAATTATACTGCAAATGGTTTTATTGTTCATAATTCAACTTATAGATTATATATTCGTAGAGGTAAAAAAGGTTCTAGAGTTGCGAAATTAATTGATAGTCCTAATTTGCCTGATAATGAATGTGTTTTTTTTGTTAGTAATAAAGGAGTTTGTGATGAGGCGTGAGGATGAGAACTTATAAATATAGTAAAAGAGAGTTGGAATTTTTATCAGAATTGTTAGTTTATGATGCTAAAGAGGATGTGAGAGAAGGTCCTAGAAATCGTGTTAAGGCCTTAGTTAATGAGTTGAGAGAAGAGTTTGAATTAAATGATGATGAAATAAAGTCCTGTGTTAGTTATGCATGTACAAATAATCAATGCCATTTAAGGCAGGGTTGATGGAAAGAATTAGCTTTTTGATTAAGATAAATTTTTAAATTACTAATTGGTAACTTTTAGATAGTATGTTCAACAAGAAGAAATTTTGAATATATGGTGGTTTTGTCAAAAGGTAATGAAAGATTTATTTTCTTTTATAATAATTCTGGAGAATGTATAGGGTATATGATATATCTGTAGATAGTGATGATCCTGGATGGAGAAATTTTACTTCTCGTGATTCTGCTTATTTGAGTCAGAAAGTTAGAGACCTTTACTAGAACTAAGTTTAAGGCGCTGTCCGGAAAGACATAAATTTCAATCTTCAACAAAAAAAAGTTTTGCT
>CAYRKK010000056.1:0-7283 GCA_964424875.1 Candidatus Woesearchaeota archaeon | reverse complement strand
CCCATACTAATATTACAATTCTTTATAGTTGTATTAAACTGGTCAGAATAAACCCCAGAGTGATTAGCTGTTGAAGAAATATAATGCCCTTGACAATCTAAAGTTATGTTACTAGCTAATATTACCATGCAATTACCTGTTAAACCATTGTCAATTATATTTTGTCCTAAAATATAAGTAGTTCCTGCAGTTCCTAAATTTGCACAACCTCCTAACTCAGTTCCATTATCAAATATTTCTATTGGACTTAATGAAGATGTTTTCAAAACAGGTGAATAAAAAGGATTTGTAGAATTACCAGCATTAAATTTATAATCTAATAAAAAATTTGATGAACCATAGTCAAATGTAAAATACTCTGAATCAGCATCCTGATAATCAGTATATTCAAACTTTGCTCTTCCTTTTATGTAAAGTTCTTTTATTTCTGAAGCTGATAAACTTCTGTTGAAAATCATTACTTCATCTAATGATCCACTATAAGAATTTCCAATTAATACATCAGTAGTTGAATTATCTAATACTATTTCATTAATTGTTCCAGTAGCTCCATCTACATATCCTGTTCCAGAAGAATTTGCATAATAATGCCAGTTACTTTCAGTAGAATTTTTAGCCCACCAAGTTTGAGTAGTTTCTAGTGAACTCAAGCTACTCACATTTATATAATCACCAACCCCATCAAACATCCACCCCCCACTATAAACCCCATCATCAACATTAAAACCAGAATCAGCATCACTTCCCCCAACAGCAGTCCCATTATTTCCCAACCCTGAAAAATCCTTAACATGAGTTGAATTTTCACCTTCACTAGATAAATTATCAAAATGCCAATAGCCTACTAAACCATAATTAAAATCAATTGGATTAACAGACAAAGAATCATTATACCCTTTACTAACATTCCAAAAACCCAATCTCTTTAATAAATCACTTCCCATTAAACTCTCATCATCTTCAGTAACCCTCAACCAATTATAATCAACACTCATATTAAACTGCTTTAACTCCTGAGTTCCATTAACCTTAAATCTTGCTGACTGATTATTATAAATATCTAATATCTGCTCTGCTGTTAAAGATGTATTGAAAATCATGACTTCGTCGATTGAGCCGTTGAAATAATCATCATTATTGTAATCATGGTAACCTATACTTAATTTAGATGCATCTGCAATTAAAGAAGCAGTTTGAGCACAATTTTTAACCTCTACACCATCCAAATAAAGAATTATGTTGGTTTTATTATAAGTTATAGTAGTATAATACCATTTATCATTATCTAACTTTGTAGTGTCATCTGTGCAAGATAGATAAGTTCCACTATAGAAACCAAAACGCAAATAACCAGAATCTAATCTACTATAATAATTATATTTATTAATAGCTTCCCTTTTTTCTATAATCACCTGATAATCCATAGAATTATGTAATGTTTTTACCCATGAAGATAATGTAATATTTCCAGTAATATCTAAACTCACATCATCTGCCACCTCAACATAATCTACATTTCCATCAAACATCTCTGCCCCGCCAATAAATCCACTTGAAGTAAAACCACTATCAGCATCTTGCCCCCCAATAATATTCCCATCATTCCCCTCACCTGAATAATCATAAGTAGTAGTTGCAGAAGCATTATCATCAAATGGCATATATAAAACCAAACTATCATAAGGAGCACTTGTAGAAACATCCAAATGAGTAAAGTTGTTTTCTTGAGTTACATTTGTATCTATAGAAGAACTTATTGTAAATTTGTCTATTGTATAAGAAGGGTCAACAATATAATCAAACTCAATTCCTAAACAACTCATATTCTCCTCACAAACAACCCTTAAATCAAAAACATCTAAACTTTCATTATCTTCTAATCCAACTCCTCCATGCAGACCATCTAAATAAGTTTTATACCAACCCTCTTCACTTATATTACTAATCACAGCAACAACCTCTTCACTACTTTCTCTATAAACTTCAATATCAGCAAAACCATTAGACACATTTGATTCATTAGATTCATTACCAACTCCAACAACCCTCCCAAACACAGTAATATCTTTTGTCTTATCCAACTCTTTTTCAAAAGTAACTCTAACATACTCACCCTCATTAATTACTTCTGACCAATTATTATCTTTTTCTTTCACACGATCATAGATGTCAGAAACAAAACTCCTGTTTGAATCCAAATGCTCTGCTTTTGTAATATAAATAATCTCATAAACCTGCTCTGACAAATGTGGAACAACCCACTCAACATAATCAACATAACCATCTTCATCTAAATCATAAGCACTAAAATCAACTTCAACTTTTATTAATTTTTTAGGGTTTTGCTCTTTTGATTCATTCACTACTCTCCCTTCTCTTTCATTAACACTAACTTCAGAACTATTAATGTTAATTTCATTTTCACTAATTGCCATGGCAGTGATTAAAGAACCAAAATTTTCAACACTCTCATTAACACTTTCATTAACTTCAACAACCCCTTCAACACTCTCCCCCACATCAGAAGCCTCTTCCTGGGTAATGTTTTCAGTATTTTCAATAACACTCTCATTTACATCTTCAACTTGTTCAAAACTCTCATTAATCTCTTCAACCACTTCGCTTTCTATTTTTTCTGATTCTTCAACTTCTTCACCACCAACCTCACCACTCACATCAGAAGTCTCTTCCTGGGTAATGTTTTCAGTATTTTCATTTTCCCCCCAAACTTCATCACTTTCAATATCTTCAACCCACCAATAAATCTTAATATTTTTATTATCCTCATTTTTAACTTTATTAGGAATCACAACATAAGCCAAAACATCAGTATAATTCAGCTCATCATCAGCACTAACAACAACCTTCTTTTTTCCATAACTCAAATTCTCTTCAACAGCTAAAGGAGCATCTGTATAATATTCAACACCAATTTCATCTGCTTGTCTTGATAAATTAGTTAAATCAATTTCTTTTTTATCAACACTTTCAACAATCTCATCACTTAATTCATCTTCATAAATAACATTACCAGTTATTGTTAAATCTTTAATCCAATCCCAAAACCTAGTTAAATAACCTTTTCTTGACTTAATTTCTAAACTAACCTCGCCAGTAACCTGTCCTGTAATCAAGCTTGTTTTATCAACACTTTCAATTAATTCATCATAATCCTCAATCTCTTGCTCTGCTTGTGTAATCTCTTCATCTGTTCTAACTGAAATATTATTAGCAGATTTAGGCAAATCCAAAACAAGACTATCATTACTAGTTTTATCAACTTTAACTTTTTTCAACCATTTCACAGGTCTGCCAATCACAGCTTTATACTGCTTTAATGTAATATTCAAACCAGTTATATCTCCTACTAAACTTTCATTAATTGTAACATTCACAGGAATTGTAATATTAATCTCAGGTTCTTCAACTTCTGTCTCATTAACAATTTCTTCTTCAACTTCTGTCTCATTAACAATTTCTTCTTCAACTTCTGTCTCATTTTCTTCAACTTCTTCTTCAATTTCTTCACCTAAAACATAAATCATTTTACTTGCATCAACAAGTTCTGTATTTTCATAAACCAAAATAACTTTCAATTCACCATCTTTTGCTTTTATTTTTAAATCATCTAAACTAATTTCTAAAAACTCTTTTTCACCCAAATACTCCTCGCCAAAACCTTGTTCTTCATAAAAATAATCAGTTGAAACCCTTACCTCACTCCCAGAAATTTGTAAGGTAACTGCATCATCATCTAATTTTTCAAGTTTTTCTTTTCCCTTTTTATCAATCTCATTTACTTTCACACTCTTTTTTTCAATCTCTGCTGTCTTTCCTTGCTCTAATTCATAAACAAAATCATTATCCTTAGAACAACTTCCATCAATACTTATTTTTTTTGATTTTTTATTTTCTTTTTTATTTTCCTTTACAACTTCTCCTGTAATCAAACTCTCTCCTTGTTCTTCAACTTCTTCAATTTCTCCAACATCAACAACTTCAGATTCTTCCTCACTCTCTTCTTCCTGTTCTTCAACTTCTTCACTCACATCTTCACCCACATCAGAAGCCTCTTCCTGTATAGGACTTTCTATATCTTCATCAATATCTTCTTCATCAATATCTTCCTCATCTTCACTTACATCTTCAACAACTTCATCACTATCCTCATCAAATTCATCCTCACTAACATCTTCAACCTCTCCCTCACTTTTATCAAATATTTTCAATTTAAAAAAAACATCAGGATAACTTATTTTTAATCCAGAAAAACCATAACCATCACCACTTCCAATAACCTCCTTACCTTCAACATAAAAATCACCATCCGCATTATTTCCTACTAACTCACTTAAACTAATCTCCCTAAAATCATCACCTAAACTAATAATCAACTTAGAACCTATAGGCAATAACTCTCCATCCCTCAAACCCAGCTTTAAAACACCAGAAATATTTTCACCATCAACATAAACAGAATCAATATTCAAACTTGCTTTTCCTGTTAATTGCAAATTAATAAAATAAAAACCTAAAATAATTGAACAAAAAATCAATACAAAAAAAAACTTAAACCAAATAATTTTAAAAAATTCTTTGAATTTTTTAGTGGTGTAAAATGTTTTTTCTTGATTGTCTTTTCAGTTTTAACATACTTTTCCTCAATTACCTCATCCGTCCCAATATATTTTTTCCTTACAACTCCATTTTTATCTCTATAAGATTTATAATAATAAGGACCATAAGTCTTTCTACCTCTTTTTATATACCTCTTAAATACCATCTTTTTTTAAGTAATATAATTCTAATTAATAATAAAAATATTAATGAAAAACCCTTTAAATATCTTGCCCCAATAAAAACTAAGATTAATCATTATAATTTAAGTTTTACACCACAAAAAAATTACAAAAATACATAAATTAACGAATATTATTTGTCCTCTATAATTTTATTCCCCCTAAACCACTCAACACTTTCTTTCAAACCTTTTTCAATATTTGTCTTAGAACTCCAATCTAATTCTTTTTTAACTAAACTAATATCTAAGACAATATCTCTAACTTCTCCTTTAATAGCTTCAATCTTTTCAGCATCATTTTTAAAACCAGTTATTTCTTTTAACAAACTA
Organism: Candidatus Woesearchaeota archaeon; assembly: GCA_964424875.1. Lineage (GTDB taxonomy): Archaea > Nanobdellota > Nanobdellia > Pacearchaeales > GW2011-AR1 > ARS1285. The sequence continues at coordinate 2,152 of CAYRKK010000056.1, read as the reverse complement.
AAAACTTCATTAACACTAACCTGCTTTCCATTTGCTAAATGAAACAACTTATGTTCAGGATTTTTATCAACACTATTAACAATAAACTCAGCTAAATCTTTAACATAAATAAAATCTCTAGTTTGCTCACCATCTCCAAAAATTTTAGGAGATTCTTCATTCAACATTTTTTCAATAAAAACAGGAATTAACCTTCCAGTCATAGCATCATCTCTTGGACCATAAACATTTCCAAAACAAAAAATCAAATAATCCAAACCATACAACTTATTATAAGCCCAAACATAATGCTCAGCAGAATGTTTTGATATTCCATAAGGAGAACAAGGATTTAAAGAATGTTTTTCATCAACAGGCAAATACTCTGGCTCGCCAACTCTTGCACCTCCAGTAGAAGTATAAATTATTTTCCTAACTTTATTTTTACAACACTCTAAAACATTTATTGTTCCTAAAATATTAACCCTAGCATCATAAACAGGGTCTTCAATTGACTTGCGAAGCATAGGATTTGCAGCTAAATGAAAAACAATTTCAGGTTTTTCTAATTCAAAAACTTTCTCCAAATCTTCAAAATCACAAATATCAACCTCATAAAATTTTAATTTATCAAAATAATTCAAATTTTCTTTTTTACCTGTTACTAAATTATCTACAACAACAACTTCATCACCTTTTTCAACAAGTAAATCTACTATCTGACTTCCAATAAATCCACAACCACCTGTAACTAAAACTTTCATAAATTAACAAGTTTAACAAAGCTTATAAAAATTGTTATAATAAAAACAAACTAAACAATTCTAATAATATTCCTTTTTTTATTTAATTCAATAAAATGACCAACCCCTCCATCCTCATACTCCAAACACTGATTTTCAATTAAATCATCTTTATCGATCCTTGGAACATGAACAATATCAACAGCATAATTCATACAAGCACCTAAACACTGACTTAAAATCTCTTCATCAGTTTTCTTAAATTCATCAAACAATCCAAAACCACATAAAATAGCATCTTGCTGCTCTTTAACATATTCAGGAACATTAGAAGGAACACCATGTTCAATATAAACCCCTCTTTTATCTTTAATCCAAGAATCTTCCCCTCCAAATCTAAATATCATAAAAAAAATCATTAAAATAAATATTACAATCCAAATCCAATATTTTGTTTTCATTTTGAATTTATTCTAAAAACCTCCCCTTCTCCCCCTATTTCTATCTACTTTTAAAATATTTAAACCAAAAATCCCTCTCCCAACCGGTTATTAAACTCTCCAGCAACATTCTCCAACATTTTAAGTTTAGTAGCAACACTTCCTCTCCAAATTTTGTGTCCTAAAACCCAACCTAATTTAACAAAACCGGTTTCAGATAAAATATCTTTTAAATAAACAACACCAATTTCCTGCAGTTTTCTACCACCACTATAAACATAAGGATCTAATCTACCATAAATTGTTTGACAAACAGCATAAACATAAAGTCCTTTTGAAATAACTTTTTTTAAAACAGGCAACCAATTATTTTTTCCTTGTAAATTAACATGCCCTAAACCACTCATCTCAATAATAACTGCTTTATAACCATTTTTTTTATAATAATCTAAAATTTTAGGGTCCTGCCCAGGATAAAATTTAATCACTCCAATTTTATTATCAAACACAGCATCAACTTTAATTTTATTTTTATTTCTTTTATTAAAATTACTTCTAATCATCTCAATTTTTCCATTATTCCAAATCTTAGCAATTGGCTTGCAATTTATTGGTCTAAATGTATCTCTTCTAGAGCTGTGCATCTTACGACATTTATTTCCCTGCAAAGCATAACAATAATCATCATTAATACTAGCATGTCCAACTAACATAACTTCAGCAATATCAGATAAAGCAGCATGAGCAGAACAAGTTAAATTCAATCTACTATCTGAACTTCCCCTATCAGAACTTCTCTGAGAATAAGTTAAAACAACAGGTTTATTTAATTTTCCTAGCATAAATGAAAGTGCAGAACCAGTGTAATGCAAAAAATCAGTTCCATGACTTATTATAACTCCTTTAACTTGAGAATCATTTAAAGACTTTCCAACAATTTTAGCTAACCTTATCCAATCTTTTGAATCCATGTCCTCACTTGCTTTCATA